>NZ_JBQEDL010000038.1:0-31726 GCF_052106715.1 Gordonia sp. (in: high G+C Gram-positive bacteria) | reverse complement strand
AAACCCGGCCGCGGACTTGGTTGACCAGCTTGCCTGCCGCGGATCGCTGCTCCTTCGGGATGGATCCGAGCGCGCGGCGAGCGAGCGCGATCGGCGACCGGTCGCCGAAGTGCGCGGTCTTCGCGTGCGCCAACTCGTCGAGGTCAGCCGACGAATCGAACGCGGCGACCGCGTCGACGACAGCGGCCTCGAGTTGTTCATCGGTCGGGAACTCGTCAGCCGAGTCGGGCACTTCGTTGGGGTTCTGCGCGTCGGCCACCTGGCTCGCATCTCCTACACCTGCAGCGGAAAAGGACAGTTACAGCGTAATCGACCAGGCATTAGGCACGCAGGCCAGCCCGGACCGCGGAGGCCCGGAGGCCGCGTGTCATTCGTCAGACCTAAGTCAATGCCGACAAACGGGTGTCCGAACAGCTACATTTCTGATGATCGTGGCACGGTCGTGTTCTGCCGAATCGCCTGTGCCGCGTCGAGAGTTTGTGAGACTGGAGGAAGAAAGTGCCTGCGCAGCCTGGAGATGTGATCGCCGGATACCGAGTCCTCTCTCTGCTCGGCTCGGGAGGCATGGGCGATGTCTATGTCGTCGAACACCCCCAGCTAGAGCGCAAAGAAGCGATGAAGGTCATCTCCGTCGCGGGCGCCTCGAACCCCGACTTCCAACAACGGTTCGCCAACGAAGCACGCACCGCAGCGTCTCTGGACCATCCCAGCATCATCACCGTCCACAGTTACGGCGTCGACGACCGCACCACCTCCGAGAAGGCCACGGGCCTGCCCTGGTTCACCATGACCTACCTCGACGGGCCCGACATCGCATCAACGCGACTGACCCCCGCCGAGACCATCGGTGTCATCAGCCAAGTCGGCGACGGTCTCGACTACGCCCACGCCCGCGCGATCGTCCACCGCGACATCAAACCCGCCAACATCGTCATCACCCGCAACGCAGACGGCACCCTGGCCCGCGCTGTCATTCTCGACTTCGGCATCGCGCAACTATCCAACTCACCCCAGCTGACCGCCATGAACTCCGTCGTCGGAACCATGGCCTACACCGCACCAGAAATCATCTCCGGCCACCCCGCCGCCGCCCGATCAGACCAGTACTCCCTGGCCTGCACCACCTATCACGTCCTCACCGGACACGCTCCCTTCGAAGCAGACACCGCCACCGCACTGATGATGGCCCACGTCCAACAACCCCCACCGCCACTAGGGCAGGCACGACCTGACCTGGCCGCCCTGACCCCGGTCCTCAACCGCGCCATGGCCAAAGACCCCAACGCCCGCTACACGAACTGCCGCGAGTTCGCCGCCGAACTCCACCGCGCATTCACGCACGCTGGCGCAGGCACCACCGCCGCCATCGCACCCACCCCGGCACCGACGCCGCCGCCGGTGCCGCGTATGACCGCCAATCCCGGATTCGGCGCAGGCACCATGGGCCCGGGGAGCATCGGCCCCGTCGGCCCCGTCGGCATGGGACCGAACGGTCCGGGCGGCCCCAACGGCCCCTGGATTCCCAATCAGCCGCCACCGGGAAAGAGCAAGCGCAACCTCCTCATCGCACTCGCCATCGCCGCCGTCGCGGTCATCGCCATCGTAGGCACGTCACCGCTCTGGTGGCCCAGCAACGACGAACCCGCCGAGGCCTCGGCGAATCAATCGGTGGCGACGGCGTACGGAACGGTGTGTTCGGTGCACGAGGAACAGTTGTACTGCTGGGGCAACAACGCCAGCGGACAGCTCGGCGACGGCTCCACCGGTGATCGACGTACGGCTGCAAAGGTCGGGAGCCTGAGTGATGTCACTGCCGTCGCGGTCGGCGGCTATCTCACTGAGAGCAACACGTACGTGGTCACGACGTGCGCCGCCGCCAACGGCTCGGCGTACTGCTGGGGCAACAACCACTACGGTCAGGTCGGTGACGGCTCGGACGAACAGCGGACCACGCCGGTCAAGGTTCCCGGGCTGGAGAACGTCGTTGCGGTGACGACCAGCATGGGGGCGTCGTGCGCCGTCGCAGGCGACGACGCCGAACTCTATTGCTGGGGCAACGGCGAGTTCGGGCAGCTCGGCACCGGGAACACCGCTAAAAGCGTCAAAGCGCCGACCAAGGTTCCCAATCTGAAGAACGTCACGGACGTCTCCGCTGCGGGCGGCACCGTCTGCGCGGTCGCCGACGCCGAACTCCGCTGCTGGGGCGACAACCGCGACGGTCAGGTCGGTGACGGGTCCACGGAGCGACGGATGACCCCGGTCAAGATCGGTGTCCTCGAGGACGTCGACTCCGTGTCGTTGGGTTCATCGGCTTCCAAAAGGGACGATGGCGGGTGGACGTACTACTTCTACTCCTGCGCAGCCGCCGACGGTAAGGCGTACTGCTGGGGCAAGCACGCCGCCAAGCCCGGCACAGTCGAGGCCCCACAGGAGATCACCGGCGTCGACAACGTCGAGCAGGTCACCATGGATGTCGGCACCGCGTGTGCACTGACCGACGACGGCGCGGTCAAATGCTGGGGCAACAACAGATTCGGACAAGTGGGCAACGGCAGCTCCGACGACCCGGTCCGCGCACCGGCCGATGTCGGCTCAGTGTCCGATGTGCGCTATGTGGCGACCGGCACCAGCGTCACCTGCGTCACGACCGATGCCGACACGTACTGCTGGGGCACGAACACATCGGGCCAGCTCGGGAACCAGCAGGCACCGGCCGACAAGTCCGGCACACCGGTGAAGGTGGCGTTCTGACCGACTGGCGTATGCAGTCCGAGTCAGGAGTTCTGCACCCGTGCACTCGCGTATAGGCAGATGGCGCTCGCGGCAGCGAGGTTCAAACTCTCGGCGCGTCCTCGGATCGGAATCGACAGCCGGTGATCCGCATCGGCCAGCACTTCGTCGGGCAGGCCGTGCGCTTCGTTGCCGAACAGCCAGGCGTGCGACGACGCCAACGTCGCGTCAGCGTCGTCGAGCGACAGCTCACCGTCCATGGTCGTCGCGATGAGCGCCACGTGCGCCGACCGGATCTTCTCGAGCGCCCCGGCTACATCGGAGTCCCGCACCACCGGGATGTGGAAGACACTGCCCGCCGACGCTCGCACACTCTTCGAGTTGTGCGGGTCCACGCTGTCTCCGAGCAGGACCACCGCGTCCGCACCCATCGCGTCAGCACACCTCGTCAGGGTCCCGACGTTGCCGGGCTCGCGAGGCTCCACAGCGACGACGAGGAGCCGCGGGCCCGCGGCCAGGACGTCGGCGAGGGTCGCGGTCAGGAGGTCGCAGACGGCGAACACGCCCGGTGAGGTGGACGTCTCGGACAGCTTGGATGCCGCGCGATCGTTGACCCGGTGTATCGCAAGCCCGGCGGCGACGGCACGGCGCACGAGCGTCTCGTGCCGATCGGCGTCGCTGTCGCGTACGAGGAGTCGGGTAGCGCGTCCGGTGGCGAGCGCGGCGTCGACCGCGTTGAATCCTTCGACGAGGAAACGGTTCTCGGCGCGTCGGACCGCTGCCCGGTGAAGTTTCGCCAACGAAACGACCCGCGACGATCGTTCGGTGAGAACGTCCGTCGCGGGCCGCTGCGGTGACCGCGTGTTGTCGCGGCGGTCGGTCACGCCTCGCTCCGCTCGGCAGGCGAGGTCATGACCGGTGTCCGCTCAAGCCGTTCAGGCAGCAGGTGCGTTGACATCAGCGGGCAGTGCCGCACGCGCGACCTCGACGAGGCCGGTGAAGGCTGCCGGGTCAGTGATCGCGATGTCCGAGAGGACCTTGCGGTCGACCTCGACCCCAGCGAGCTTCAGCCCCTGGATGAGTCGGTTGTACGTGATGTCGTTCGCGCGCGCCGCGGCGTTGATACGGGTGATCCACAGCTTGCGGAAGTCCCCCTTGCGCTGACGACGGTCGCGGTACGCGTAGGTCATCGAGTGGAGCTGCTGCTCCTTGGCCTTGCGGTACAGGCGCGAGCGCTGCCCGCGGTAGCCCTTCGAGGCCTCGAGCGTTGCGCGGCGCTTCTTCTGGGCGTTGACAGCCCTTTTCACACGTGCCATTAGTCAGTAATCCTTTTACGTCGTCTCAGGGAAAGATCAGCGGTTGAGCAGTCGCTTGATGCGCGGTGCATCGTTCTCGCTCACAACAGTGGTGCCGTCGAGTCGGCGGGTGACACGCGACGACTTGTGCTCGAGGAGGTGGCGCTTGCCTGCCTTCTGTCGAACGATCTTGCCGCTTCCGGTCACCTTGAAACGCTTCGCGGTGCCCTTGTGGGTCTTGCTCTTCGGCATGGTTTTCCTTAAATCGGGCGAACTCGGGCAGCACCGGTGTACCGGAGCTATTCAAGTCCGCTAGGTGCGGTAGTTCTTGTGCTGTTTTACTCGGACGCCTGCTGGGCCTTGGCCCGAGTCTTCGCGCCCTTATGCGGTGCCAGGACCATCGTCATGTTGCGGCCGTCCTGCTTCGCCGAAGTCTCGACGAAACCGTATTCTGCGACGTCGTTGCCCAGTCGCTGCAGCAGACGGAAACCGAGCTCTGGACGCGACTGCTCGCGGCCACGGAACATGATGGTCACCTTCACCTTGGAACCCGCTTCGAGAAATCGGACGACGTGACCCTTCTTGGTCTCGTAGTCGTGGTCGTCGATCTTCGGGCGGAGCTTCTGCTCCTTGATGACGGTCATCTGCTGGTTACGGCGCGATTCGCGCTTCTTCTGCGCCGCCTCGTACTTGAACTTGCCGTAGTCCATGATCTTGCACACCGGCGGGCGTGCGTCAGGCGCAACCTCGACCAGGTCCAAGTCGGCTTCGTAAGCCAGGCGGAGCGCATCTTCAACACGCACGATGCCCACCTGCTCTCCCCCGGGTCCGACCAGACGGACCTCGGGAACGCGGATGCGCTCGTTGATGCGGGTTTCAGTGCTGATGTGGCCTCCTCGATAAATGTGTACTCACGTGGCCGGCCAGGAGAACTGGCAGCTCGAGGAGATCGAGACCGAACGAACACCGCCACGCGCCGGGCTCCACCGTCTGCGATCGCTCGCTGGTGGCGCTCCGTCGTCTCGCGACGGTGTGACCGGAACCGGACAACAACGCGGGTCTGCGACCCGTGCGTCGTACGGTGGGATTCGAAGTCCTCTTGCTACCCCGGCGTCAGCCGGAGCGGTCATGCTGTGAAAGTCTAACAGCCGTGAGCGCTAACTCCTATTCGACCGGCAGCCCCACCTCCGACGACGGGCATACGCACGTCGCACCGGGCGGGTCCACAGACGAGAACGTTCGCGAACTCGCAACCATTCCCGCCGTGGAGGTCACTACACGCGCGATCGTCATGCTGATGAGCGCGGCGGCCGAGAAGATCGGCCCCGAGGCCGGCGGCGAGCCCGAGCACCAAGACCTCCCCGAAGCGCGCGCCCTCATCACCGCACTCAGCGGCCTGGTCACTGCCGCCTCGGGCGACCTCGGACTGCACCGTAAGCCGATTCTCGACGGGCTGAGAGCCCTTCAACTCGCGTTTCGCGAGGCGTCGGCGTACCCGGATGAGCCAGGCGAGGGCCCGGGCGAGAAGTACACCGGACCGGTCAAGGGCTGAGAGGCCGCACCGCTCTACCGAACGCGGCCGCCCCGGATCGTCGGGGTCGCGTCTACGCTATCCGTATGACGTCTGCAGAGTCCTCGAACGGTGCTGACCGCCACTGGGCCGAACGCCATGGGTCTGACAACCACGGGGCTTACCAGGACGGGGCCGAGTACATCGATGCCGAGGTCGTCGAGCCCGCGACGTCGCCCGACTTCACCCCGACCGTGCACGGACCGACTGTCGAAGAGGCCACCGGCTACTCCGAGTCGGGCGTTCCGACGTTCGACTTCGTCCGCGACAAGATCGAGCACCGCACCGCGACCGCGGACGGCCGCCAGGTCCTCGCCGAGGCAGGTCACGAGGCGACCGAACTCGACGATGCGATGGCGAAACGAGACGAAGCCGCCAAGTCCAAACTGGACGAGATCCGTAGGTCGATGGGTTTGTGAAATCTTCGGCACTCAGATTCGGCCGTATGCCGAACTCGAGTGCCAGAGTTGTTCGTCACCGTTCATGCCCCGGTGAACGGCGGCACGGCGATGCATGGGACCGGCCTCGGATGCGCCAGATCGAGCGCGTTCAACACGAATGCCGCACTGCGCCGATTCGCGACGATCGACATGTGGTCCGAGTGATCGGCCGCGCAGCCGTTCTGGACGGTGATGTTCTCGACGTCGGTCCCGGGCGGCCCGTCGAGAATCCCCGAACTGAAAGGGGTGACGATCGTATCGTGACTGGTGACGATGTTCGTGTAGTGGACGCCGGGCAGGTACGGCGTTGGAAGTCGAACAGCGCGATTGAAGTCGAAGTCGGCGGGCGGGCTCGTGCATTCAGGGCAGGCCGGCCGGGTAAAACCTCTGACACCCAACGCTTTTCGAATCCGACCGACCATGTCGCCGAACTCATCGTCTTGGTCGGGCCCCTGCTTCCAATACGGTGCAAGCGAGATGTACGCATTCACGTGGCCTGCACCGCCCAGGTACTTCATCCAGTAGGTGGGGTGCTCGGTGCCCTGCGAGTGTCCGACGACGTCGAGTCGGTCCGAGCCGGTCGCCGCGAGAACTCGATCGGCGAAGATCTTCACCTGCCATGAACTGTCGACCTTTGGCCCGAGGCCGCCGACCGCGGAAGCGGGCCACCCGGCGCCGAGAGCTCCGTAAGTCGGCGCGAACACGCAGTAGCCTTCGCGGACGAGGACGGCTGCGAGGGTCGCCCAGTTCGTCTGCCTGCCTCCGCCGGTCCCGTGCAAGAGCATCACCGGACGCGGGTGCCGGTTCGGCGGCTCGCAGTGGAAGTCGTTGGTGCCGGGGAGTGAACCGCCGGGGTTCTGGAGTTCGGCGCGGATCCCGTCCATGAAGTTGTAGGTGATCGGCGTGGCCGCTGCGGGCGCCGGACGGACGAGAACCGGGGCGACGAGGGACAGAACCGCGATCGCAACGACGACCAAGACCCGCGACCGCAGCGAACGACCCATAGGCGTCAGATTAGACGATCCGAGCCAGGAGAACGACCGTCTGGCCGTCATCGCCCAGAACAACACTCGTCCGGTAGCCGTGCGCCACCGCGAATTCCTGCGCCGATTCCGCCTGGCTTCGATGCATCTCCAACGCGACGACTCCACAGGTCCGATCAACGCCGCACACCCGATCCTCGAAGCGCGCCAGGTAGTCGAGCGACTGCTTCAGCAGGAGTCGTACGGTATCGAGCCCGTCCGCGCCGCCGAACAACGCCCGCCGCGGTTCGTGGCCGGTGGCCTCGGCAGGCAGGAGCCGAGCCTGACTGTCGGGCACGTACGGCGGGACGGCAGCGATCACCGCCACGCGTCCCCGCGCCGGCGGTGGAAGCGCCGCGAGCAGTTCGCCCTCGTAGACGTCGGCGGCCGGGACGTTACGCCGCGCGTACATGAGCGCGCGGCCCTCGGCGTCGGCGACCATCACCGAAGTCTCGGGCATCCGGGCGCCGAGGACCGCGCCGATCGGAGCCACCCCACAGCACGCCTCGACGACGAGCAGGCCTCGCTCTGCGACCCGGTCGGCGACAACCTGTTCGACGACGACCTCTGCGAGAAGAAGCGATCGTCGACGGGGCACGAAGACGCCCGGACCGACGTGAAGGTCGAGTCCGTCGAACTCGACCCGACCGACGATGTGCTCTAAGGGCTCCCCCGCCCCGCGACGACGGACCCACTCGTCGACCTGCCTGTCGTCAGCCGCCCAACGACGCAGGACGCGCGCCTCATCGTCCGCGAACACGCAGCCCGCAGACCTCAGTTCGGCGACGACAGGGTCGATCAGCCAGCCTCTTCGACCCGCGGCAGAAGGTCGGCGATGAACCCTCCCGTATGCGACTCCGACACGGCCGCAACGTCTTCCGGTGTTCCTTGCGCTACGACGATGCCGCCGCCGTCTCCGCCTTCGGGTCCCATGTCGACGATCCAGTCGGCGGTCTTGATCACGTCGAGATTGTGTTCGATGACGATGACCGTGTTGCCCTTGTCGACCAGGCCGTTGATCACGAGCAGCAGCTTCCGAATATCCTCGAAGTGCAGGCCCGTCGTCGGCTCATCCAGGATGTACACGGTGCGACCCGTCGACCGCTTCTGTAGTTCGGCCGCCAACTTCACGCGCTGTGCCTCGCCGCCCGACAGCGTGGGCGCAGGCTGACCGAGCCGGACGTATCCGAGTCCGACCTCGACGAGCGTCTTGAGATACCGATGGATCGAAGTGACCGGTTCGAAGAAGTCCGCGGCCTCGTCGATCGGCATGTCGAGGACTTCCGCGATCGTCTTGCCCTTGTAGTGAACCTCCAGCGTCTCGCGGTTGTAGCGTGCGCCGTGGCACACCTCGCATGGCACGTACACGTCGGGCAGGAAGTTCATCTCGATCTTGATGGTGCCTTCGCCCATACAGGCCTCGCAGCGCCCCCCTTTGACGTTGAACGAGAAGCGCCCTGGCTGGTATCCGCGGACCTTCGCCTCCGTCGTCGCAGCGAACAACGTACGGATCTTGTCGAAGACACCGGTGTAGGTCGCCGGATTCGAGCGCGGCGTGCGGCCGATCGGCGACTGATCCACCTGGACCAATTTGTCGAGATGCTCGAGCCCTTTGATACGCGTGTGATGTCCCGGCACCTGACGCGCGCCGTTCAGTTTGTTCGCGAGGACAGTGGCAAGGATGTCGTTGACGAGCGTCGACTTTCCCGACCCCGAGACGCCGGTGACCACAGTGAGCACACCGAGAGGGAACGCCACGTCGATCCCGCGGAGGTTGTTCTCCCGCGCGCCGACGACCGTCACCTGTCGCTTCTTATCGACGGGACGACGGATCGCAGGCACCTCGAGCACCTCACGACCGGACAGGTAGGTGCCGGTCAGCGACCGCTCGTTGGCGAGCAGCCCGGCGTAATCGCCGCTGTGCACCACTTCGCCGCCGTGCTCGCCTGCGCGAGGACCGATGTCGACGATCCAGTCCGCTGCTCGGATCGTGTCTTCGTCGTGCTCGACGACGATCAGGGTGTTCCCGAGATCACGCAGTCGAACGAGAGTGTCGATGAGACGGCGGTTGTCCCGCTGATGCAGACC
Source organism: Gordonia sp. (in: high G+C Gram-positive bacteria) (assembly GCF_052106715.1). NCBI lineage: Bacteria > Bacillati > Actinomycetota > Actinomycetes > Mycobacteriales > Gordoniaceae > Gordonia > Gordonia sp. (in: high G+C Gram-positive bacteria). Next base: position 22,581 of record NZ_JBQEDL010000038.1, on the reverse strand, counting down.
GATGGACGGTTCGTCGAGGACGTAGAGGACGCCTGCGAGACCTGCGCCGATCTGCGTCGCGAGCCTGATCCGCTGTGCTTCACCGCCGGAGAGCGAGCCGGCGGCACGGGAGAGCGACAGGTACTCGAGGCCGACGTCCAGGAGGAAGCGGATGCGCGCCTGAACCTCTTTGAGGACGCGACCCGCGATCGCCGCTTCACGTTCGCCGAGACGTAGCCCATCCAGGAACTCGGCACAGTCGGCGACGGACAGCGCGGTGACATCGGCGATCGATTTGGGTCCGTGAGCCGGGTGGTCGAGCGTCACCGCGAGGATCTCGGGACGCAGACGGGTTCCGCCGCATGCCGAGCACGGCACATCCCGCATATAGCCCTCGTACCGGTCCTTCATCTGCTCGGACTCGGTGGTGTCGGCCCGACGCGACAGGAACGACATCACGCCTTCGAACTCGGTGTAGTACGAGCGAACGCGGCCGTATCGATTCTTGAACCGGACGTGCACCTGGTGATCTGAACCGTTGAGCAGCGCCTTGCGCGCATTCTTCGGGAGTTGGTCCCACGGGGTGTCGACATCGAAACCCATCTGGTCGCCGAGACCCTCCATAAGGCGGAGGAAGTAGGCGGCGTTGTGTCCGGTGGACCAGGGTGCGACCGCGCCATCGCGCAGGGTGCTCTCGGCATCGGGGACGACGAGCGACTCATCGATCTCCTTCTGGACACCAAGGCCGTCGCACGTCGGGCACGCCCCGTACGGCGAGTTGAACGAGAACGCGCGCGGTTCGAGGTCGTCGATCGCGATCGGGTGCGCGTTCGGACAGGCCATCTTCTCCGAGAACCGGCGTTCTCGGTCCGGGTCGTCCTCGTCGAGGTCGACGAAGTCGAGCGCGATGATCCCGTCGGCGAGGCGCAGAGCGGTCTCGATCGAGTCGGTGAGCCGCTGCTTCGCCGACGGCTTCACCACCAGCCGGTCGACGACGACATCGACGTCGTGCTTCTCCTGCTTCTTGAGTTTCGGAGGGTCGGCCAATTGGTGGACGACGCCATCGATCCGCGCGCGGGCGAAGCCCTGCGTCTGCAGGTCGGCGAACAAGTCGACGAACTCACCCTTGCGGGTCCGCACGACCGGAGCGAGGACCTGAAACCGTGTGCCCTCGTCCATCTCCAAGATCTGGTCGACGATCTGCTGCGGCGTCTGTCGCTCGATCCGCTCGCCGCACTCCGGGCAGTGGGCGGTTCCGGCCCGCGCATACAACAGGCGGAGGTAGTCGTAGACCTCCGTGATCGTGCCGACGGTGGATCGCGGGTTGCGGTTGGTCGACTTCTGATCGATCGACACCGCAGGCGAGAGCCCCTCGATGAAGTCGACGTCGGGCTTGTCCATCTGTCCTAGGAACTGGCGGGCGTACGCCGATAGCGACTCCACGTAGCGTCGCTGCCCCTCGGCGAAGATCGTGTCGAATGCCAGCGACGACTTGCCCGAACCCGAGAGTCCGGTGAACACGATCAGCGAGTCGCGAGGCAGGTCGACGTCGACGCCACGCAGATTGTGCTCACGCGCGCCACGAACGATTAGCCGATCAACCACTACTTTTCCCTTACATCTGACAACAGTTCCCCCAAGTCGACAGACTACGCGGACCCTCCGACAGTTCTCGGCGCGCAGTGAGGGCGATCGCAGCGATCTGTAGCGGGTCAGACAGCTAGCCTTGATCTATGACGCAGCAGATCACAGTCTCCGACCAGTACACCGGCAACGTCTCTCCGGAGGGCGACGACCAGCGGAACACTGCGCAACGGCGCGATCTCGACAATGCGACTGTTGTAAAGGTCTCCGTCGGCCCGATGGACAACAACGCCTACGTGATCACCGACAAAGCCACCGGTGCAGCGCTTCTGATAGACGCGGCCAACGACGCAAATGTGCTGTTGGCTCTCGCCGAACAGATTTCGGGCACAGTCGGTCAGATCGTGACCACACACGGTCATCCCGATCACTGGCTCGCCCTCGACGAGGTCCGCACCGGTCTCGGCGTGCCGCACGCTGTGGGCGCCGACGACGCCGGGGCGCTTCCGATCGAGGCCGATCGACTCCTGTCCGATGGCGACACCGTGACAGTCGGCGACCTGGTGCTCGACGTGATCGGCATCGTCGGTCACACCCGCGGCTCGGTGGCCCTGGCACTCACCGAGTCGTCCGGGCGCGTCCATCTGTTCACCGGCGACTCTCTCTTCCCCGGCGGAGTGGGAAAGACCTGGGAGCCCGGCGACTTCGACCTGCTTCTCGGCGACGTCGAGACGAAACTGTTCGGCCGGTACGGCGACGACACGCCCGTCTACCCGGGCCACGGTGTCGACACGTCATTGGGTGCGGAGCGGCCGAATCTCCCCCAGTGGCGCGAACGTGGCTGGTGAACACTTTCTGGACACGCGACGCCAGATCGGTAATGTCAAGCACGATGGCGTGCTTGAGCCGATGGTCGTCCGACCAGCGGCCTTCGCTTTGAGCACGGTGTCTGTCAACGTAGACGAGACGAAAGGCTGATCTACATGATTCTCCGACGAATTGCCCGCCCGCTACTCGGCGCAGCCTTCATCGCGTCAGGAGTCGAAGCGGTGCGTGCGCCGTCCGGGCCCGCACGAACTGCCGAACCACTGCTCGAGCAGGTTCCGGCTGAGGCGGAGACCGTCATCCGCGTGTCGGGTGCTGTGCAGATCGGTGCGGGCATCGCCCTGGCTGCAGGCAAGGCGCCGCGTGTCGCGTCGACGGTCCTCGCAGGCACTCTTGTGCCGACCACTGTGTTCGCAAGCGACTTCTGGAACGAGACCGACCCAGTCCGTAAGAGCGCCAAACAGTCCGACTTCATCAAGAACGTCGGCCTGCTCGGCGGCGTGCTGATCGCGTCGGCCGATACCGAGGGGCGGCCGTCCCTGGGTTGGCGAGGCCGGCGCGAGATCGGTCGGGCGCGCGGAGCGGTCGTCGACGCCCTGCCGAGCAGCTCGGAGACGTCGCATGCCTGGGACGGCGTCGCCCGGCGCGCCGAGGGTCTGACCCACGATGTCGCCGATCGCATCCCGATGGACACGATCGCATCGCAGGCCTCACGACTGTCCGAGACCGCGAAGTCGCAGGCGCACGATGTGGCCGAAACCGTCTCCGACCGCGCTCCGGACGTCTTCGAGAAGGTCCGCAGCCGCGCCGAGGGACTCGCCGCGGAGGTCAGCGATCGTGCGCCCGACGCCGCAGCCCGCGCCCGCGAGCTCGCCGAACGGTCGCAGGTGAAGGCAGCTGAGCTCGCTGAGCGCTCCCAGGAGAAGGCTTCCGAGCGCGCTGAGCAGGCCGCCGGGCGTGCGGCAGGCTGGCGACGCAAGATCCGCAGCTGACCACAGAACCCAGCGCCACTCACGAGGGCGGTCGTGTCCTACCAATCGGATCAGCGTCGGTCGGGGCCGGCCGCCCTTGTCGTGATCGCCCCGTCGTGGCCGCCCCGTTGTGGTGCCTGCGAGTTCTCTCCTCGGTGGCGATCGCGCTCCGCGCGGTCAGGCCAGTCACCGCAAAGACCGGTAATATGGAACGACTGTGAGCGCGCCGACCCCCCACAATCCCGAAGATCCTGCTCCAGACCCACGTCTGGCGGAGGAGCAGACGCACCTCGACGCCGTCTACGCACGGCTCGACCGCATGCGCACAACGACGCGTCGCCGCCTCAACGAGACGCTCCGCGAGTCGGCGGGAACTCCGCAGGCCCTGTCTGAGCGCGAGTCGTACGAGCGCATGTACAGCGACGAACTGACCAAAATCGACGCCGCCGAGCACAACTTGTACTTCGGGCGGCTCGACATGGCCGCCGACGCAGGCGAGGACGCGGTGCGTCGTATCGGTCGCATCGGAATCCTCGATGACGACGACCACGACACCACTCTCCTGCTCGATTGGCGGGCGCCGTTGTCCCGACCGTTCTATCTCGCGACCCCGGCGGCACGCGAGGGCGTCGACCGGCGCCGCCACATTCGAACCCGGTCGCGTGCGGTCCGCAGCGTCTCCGATGAGTACCTGCGCTCGGGAAAGATCGACGACGACGCGACCGGATCCAATGTCGTCAACGAAGCCGCCCTCGTCGACGCGTTGAACGCAGCGCGAACCGGTGAGATGACCGACATCGTCGAGACCATTCAGCGTGAGCAGGACGAGATAATCCGGTCCACCCACCGCGGCGTCGTCGTCGTGCAGGGCGGCCCCGGTACCGGAAAGACCGCCGTCGCGCTGCACCGCGCCGCCTATCTCCTCTACACCCACCGCGAGATACTCGCGCGCAGCGGCGTCCTGATCCTCGGCCCCAACGAGGATTTTCTTCGCTACATCGGTCAGGTGCTTCCGTCCCTGGGCGAGACCGGAGTGCTGCTCTCGACCGTCGGCGACCTGTTCCCCGACGTCACCGCACGCGGCCACGACTCACGTGAAGCGACCGCACTCAAAGGCGATCAACGGATGCTCAACGTCCTGCGCGCCGCAGTACGCGCTCGCCAGTCGCTGCCGGCCAAGGGGATCGCAACGAAGTTCGACGGCTTCGAGCTTCCGATCGACGCCGAACTGGTCAAGACGGCTCGAGCGCACGCCCGATCGACTCGGCGTGCTCACAACCTCGCACAACGCGCATTTCTGCGTGCCGCACTGGACGAGTTGGCAGCGGTGCACGCACGCCGTATCGGCTCGAGCGAACTCGACGGCTCACAACTGTTGACCGCCGCCGACTTGGAGGACATCCGCTCCGAACTCGAGGCCGACCCGGGCGTCGTCGCCGAATTGACCGAGTTCTGGCCCACGCTCACCCCACAGGGCGTGCTGCGCGACCTGTACGACGACCCGACGTTCCTCCGCAGATCGACTCGGGGTTGGACCGACGCCGAACGCCACGCCCTCTACCGACCGGCTCGGCCCCTTGCCGGCGACGCCGACCTCACCCCCGGCGACGTACCGCTCCTCGACGAGCTCGCGGAGCTCATCGGCTACCGCACCGACGAAGCCGAGCGAGTGAACCGCGCCCGATGGCGGCAACAACTGTCCGAAGCGCAGGACGCCCTCGACATCCTGACCGGTTCCGCACCACAGGATCTCGAAGACGATCTCGACCCCGAGATCCTCATGGCATACGACCTGATCGACGCCGAGCAGCTCGCCGAACGCCAAGTGCACACCGAACGCAGGACGACGGCGGAACGCGCCTACGAGGACCGGACGTGGACGTTCGGCCACGTGATCGTCGACGAGGCTCAAGAGCTGTCGTCGATGGCGTGGCGCATGGTGATGCGGCGCATCCCCAACCGGTGGATGACGGTGATCGGCGATACGGCTCAGACCGGTGACCCTGCGGGCAGTACGTCGTGGCGCGAGGTGTTCGAGCCGTACGTCGCCGATCGGTGGCGACTGCACGAACTCACCGTCAACTATCGGACCCCGTCGGAGATAACGCGGTACGCCAACCACGTCCTCGAATGGATTGATCCCGATCTTGAAGCACCGAGATCGTTGCGGGCCAACGAAATCGAGCCGTACGCGGTCGCGACCGACGATTCGGCGGAGACGATCGCGGAGGTAGTCGCAGAGGCCGACTGGGCGGGTCTGACAACGGTGATCGCGTCAGACGGCACCGCAGACGCCCTCCGCGAGCGGCTCGGCGAACTCGGGTCGCCGGTGTCGGTCCACTCGATCACCGCAGCGAAAGGCCTCGAGTTCGACACGGTGGTCCTCGCCGAACCCGCCGACCTGGTCCTGGAGTCACCCCGCGGTTACAGCGATCTGTACGTGGCGCTGACACGTGCGACGCAGCGCCTCGTCGTCGTCCACGCACGAGCGCTGCCACCCGATCTCGCCGACATGCCGTCGGCCGCTGGCTGAGCGCCCTACCCCTCCCGCCGGTCGAGCGAAGTCGAGACCCTGGGGACCTCGACTCCGCTCGATCAACAGAGAGTCCCGCTCGATCAACAGAGAACTCTGCTGATCAGCAGTGGGCTCGGTGGCTCCTACGTGGTGTGAACGATGAGGACGTCGCAGGCCGCCTTGCGCGCCACGTCAGCGGGTACCGAGCCGAGGAGGCGACCGGCGATCGAGTTCAGACCGCGGTTACCGACGACGAGGAGGTCGGCCTGGACGTCGACCACCAACTGCAGGAGCGCATCGACGGGAGCGCCTTGGACGGCACGCTGGACGACCGTCTCGGCGCCCGCACCGATCGCCCGTTCCTTCGCGGTGCGCAGGATCTCCTCGGTCGGCGACGAGCCCATCACCTGGTACGCCTCATCGCGCAACGTGTCAGTGGCGCCACTCGCCGCCTTCCCGTCGTTCGGGAAGTAGGCGCACGCGATGACGACTGTCCCGCCGCCGGCGATCGCACCCGCGCGCTCGACGGCCTTCAGTGACGATTCCGATCCGTCGGTGCCGACCACGATCGTCGAGTATCCGCTCATATGTGAGTTCCCTCCAGGTGATGTCACAGGGCTCCGCCGTGGTGAATGTCCAGACGAACCCATTTCCGACATCGAACATACCCTGTCGTAACCCGGAAACTCTGCGACTTCGAACTCACTGTCACTCACAAATCAATGAATACGGCGCTGAAAGCGACATCACTTTATGCCCGCCGCATCCATTCCACGCAGCTCCTTCTTGAGATCAGCGATCTCATCGCGGAGACGGCCTGCAAGCTCGAACTGCAGATCTCTGGCCGCGTTCATCATCTGATCGGTGAGTTCGTGGACGAGGTCCGCGAGTTCTGCACGCGGCATGGCTGAGGTGTCCCGCTGCTCGTAGACACCGGCACTGACCGCCTTGGACACCTCACCCTGGGCTCGACGCCCACGGCTGGAATTGCGCCCCGATCCGCCGATCTCGACGGTGTCCTCGGCTTCGGCGTACACCTGATCGAGAATGTCCGCGATCTTCTTCCGCAGCGGCTGCGGATCGACGCCCTTCTCGGTGTTGTATGCGATCTGTTTGGCTCGGCGGCGCTCCGTCTCATCGATCGCATTCTGCATCGAATCGGTGATCCGGTCGGCATACATATGGACTTGCCCTGATACGTTTCGGGCCGCGCGGCCGACGGTCTGAATCAACGAGGTGGTGCTGCGCAGGAACCCTTCCTTGTCTGCGTCGAGAATCGCGACGAGCGAGACCTCCGGAAGGTCGAGTCCCTCACGCAGCAGGTTGATGCCGACAAGAACGTCGTACTCGCCGGAGCGGAGTTGTCGCAGCAGTTCCACACGGCGCAACGTGTCGACTTCCGAGTGCAGATACCGCACGCGAATCCCCAGTTCGAGGAGGTAGTCCGTGAGGTCCTCGGACATCTTCTTGGTCAGTGTGGTCACCAAGACGCGCTCGTCGCGTTCGGTGCGCTGCCGAATCTCGTGGACGAGATCGTCGATCTGCCCCTTGGTCGGCTTCACGACGATCTCCGGGTCGAGCAGGCCCGTAGGTCGGATCACCTGCTCGACGAACTCTCCACCGGACTGGCCGAGCTCGTACGCGCCGGGCGTCGCCGACAGATACACGGTCTGACCGATCCGATCGGAGAACTCATCCCACGTCAGGGGTCGGTTGTCGACAGCGGACGGCAGGCGGAAGCCGAACTCCACGAGGTTGCGTTTACGCGACATGTCGCCCTCGTACATCGCACCGATCTGCGGGACGGTCACGTGCGACTCATCGATGACGAGGAGAAAGTCGTCGGGGAAGTAGTCGATGAGGGTGGCCGGGGCCGATCCCGGTCCGCGGCCGTCGATGTGGCGCGAGTAGTTTTCGATGCCCGAACAGAACCCGACCTGACGCATCATCTCCAGGTCGTATGTGGTCCGCATCCGAAGTCGTTGGGCCTCGAGGAGCTTTCCCTTGGCTTCCAGGTCGGCGAGACGCTCTTCGAGTTCCTTCTCGATGCTCGCCATCGCCCGCTCCATGCGTTCGGGTCCGGCGACATAATGCGTTGCCGGGAAGATGCGGAGGTTGTCGACCTGGCGGACGACGTCCCCGGTGAGAGGATGCAGGTAGTACAGGGCCTCGACCTCGTCGCCGAAGAACTCGATGCGGACCGCCAGTTCCTCGTACGACGGGATGATCTCGACGGTGTCCCCGCGCACGCGGAAGCCGCCGCGTGTGAATGACATGTCGTTACGCGTGTACTGAACGTCGACAAGCAGACGGAGTAGCGCGTCACGATCGATGGACTCGCCGACGCCCAACTCGATAGACCGGTCGAGGTAGGACTGCGGCGTTCCCAGACCGTAGATGCACGACACCGACGCGACTACGACGACATCACGACGGGAGAGCAAATTGGACGTCGCGGAGTGCCGGAGGCGTTCTACGTCGTCGTTGACCGAGCTGTCCTTCTCGATGTAGGTATCGGTCTGCGCGATATACGCCTCGGGTTGGTAATAGTCGTAGTATGAGACGAAGTACTCGACGGCGTTGTTCGGCAGCATCTCGCGCAGTTCGTTCGCCAATTGCGCCGCAAGCGTCTTGTTCGGTGCCATCACCAGCGTCGGCCGCTGCACGCGTTCGATGAGCCACGCGGTAGTGGCCGACTTGCCGGTTCCGGTCGCCCCCAGTAGGACGACGTCCCTCTCCCCCGATGTCAGACGCCGTTCGAGGTCGGCGATCGCCGTTGGCTGATCGCCTGCGGGCTCGTATTCGCTGACGACCTCGAAGTGGCCGTCGGTTCGTTCGATCTCACCGACCGGCCGAAACTCCGAGTGCGCGACGACCGGTTTCTCCGCGGGGAATGCCATACCTCAAGCGTAGACACAGCCACCGACAATCGCCCGTTCCGCCAGCGCGGACCGCCGCCGACTGGTGGAATCGATCTCATACCGCGTCACCCCCAGACGGTCACCACCCAGACGACAGCCCATCCGCCAGCCCCATCGACATCGGAGACGAAATGACCGAGAACCGACTCACCCCTTCCCGCCGCGCCGTCCTGACCGCCGTCCCGATAGGCGCGGTCGTCCTCGGCGCAGCCGCGTGCGGTGACGACTCCGGCGGATCGAACAGCGCCTCACCCGGCGCTGAGTCGAAATCGACGGCGAACTCGTCCGGCGACGTGCTGACCACCACCTCCGCGGTCCCCGTCGGCAGCGGTGTCGTCGTGGGCGACGTCGTCGTCACGCAAGCGACTGCGGGCGACTTCGAGGCGTTCTCGACGAAGTGTCCGCACCAGGGCTGCGCGGTGGCGCCGAAAGACGGAAAGCTCGACTGTCCGTGCCATGGAAGCGAGTTCGACCTCGACGGTTCGTTGGTGCACGGTCCGGCCACAGAGCCGCTCACCCCGGTCCACGTCCAAGTCCGGGGCGCAGACATCGTCAGGGTGTAGCGACTGCGCCGCCGTCGTGCTGGGCGTCTGGTCGACAGACCAGGGCGTGAGCACCCGCCGAACGCGCGGGGACGTATTCTCGCCGTTCCGGCGCGACGACCTGCACCGGCCGGACGCGACCGTTATCGTCTGCTCATGAGCTCCTCCGCCGGTGTCGATGTGCACATTCACCCACCGAAGGTGGAGGTGTTCGACGTCCCGGCGATGACGAACACCGACAACAAAGGCTTCGTGCGCCCCGTTCGGGTCTATCGCGAGAAGCCGTACGGGCTGTACATGTCTCGGACGGCGGACCACCCCCGATTCACCCACCTGGAACTCTGGCTGCTGCCCGAACTAGGGCTGCGCGCCAACGTCTTCCACTTCGTCGACGGCTACCGCCCGCAGCAGCGTCTCTACCTCGACGTCGGACGCTTTCGGGGCCCCGACTCCTCGGGACGGTGGCATTCCGTGGACTGGTATCTCGATCTCGTCGACAACTCCGGGAGTCCCCTCGCCCTGATCGACGTGGACGAACTGTTCTCCGCGCACGCCGCAGGCCTGATGACCACCGCAGAATGCGAGCGGGCCGTCGAGATCTCGACGGCGGCCCTGGTCGGCGCGGCGGTCGCAGGCGGTGTGCAGGCATGGCTGAACCAACAGGTCGGCGAGCCGTTGACCTGGCTGGACCGTGAATCCGAGTGAACGAAGGACGACCGCTACCCGATTCGACAATGTCGCCCGAACGACCGACTCAGCGAATCGTTGTCGGCGACCATATGCCACACTGCCCTCATTCCACTGAACCTTCACACATGGGGATAGCCGCCGACTATGACGACTCCACCGAGACCAGATCAGCCCGACTCGAACAATCAGCCCGATCAGACGGGTCAGCAGGGTCAGACCAATCAACCGGGCAATCCGTTCAGCCAGCACGGAAACGCTCAAGGCCCGGTCTATGGTCAACAACAGCCGGGTCAACAACAGCCGGGTCAACAACAGCCGGGTCAACAACAGCCGGTGTACGGCCAACAGCAGGCTTACGGTCAACAGCCCGGTCAGTACGGACCACCGCACCCCGGCTTCGGACCGCCGCCCGGAGGGCCCGATAACCCGACTCCCCCGCCGTCCGGCCTGCGATCGAACAAAGTGATCCCGATCGTCGTCGGATGCATCGCTGTCGCCGTCCTCATCGCCGTCGTCGTCGGCTACCTCGCGTTCCGGGACACCGACGATGGCACGAGCGTCGACGCCAGTCCTGTCGGTTCATGTCTGACAGTCGAATCCAAGGAACTGTCGAACGTCGAGACCGAGAGGACCGACTGCACCGACACCAAGGGCCTGTCGTACATCGTCGCCGCCAAGAAGTCGGACGAGAAGGCCTGCGAGAAGGCAGGCCTCCGCTTCTGGGTGACCGAGTACGGCGACGGCGCGAGCGACGATATCCTCTGCCTAGCACCGAATTACGTTCAGGGGAACTGTTACAAAGAGTCGTCCACCTCGATTGGTCTTGGGCTCGAGGCAGTGCCGTGCACCGAGGAATCGTCCATCGTGAGCGTGGTCTACAAGATCACTGAACGCGTGAAGTCCACCTCAGTGCCGAACTGTACGGACCCGAGCAAGCAGAGGGTCTACGCGTCGAAGATCGACACGGGCTCAGACGACGCTCTCGGTGTGTGCGCAGTGATCCAAGGCGACTACACGTGGACACAGGAGTGACGACTCCGCCGTCGTGACACGACCGGCACAGCACTGACCGTCGACAGGCCGTGTGACCCCGCGGGGCGCACGGCCTGTCGACAACGTGCGGGCTCGTTGGTCCCACGGACTCATTGCGAATCTTCACCGCACCGTGTACCCTAGGCGGCTGCTCGGTACACCGAGCTTTCATTCGGTCGACGTGAAGGATCATCTCCTGAGTCTCGAAGTCACATATCTCCCCGATCTTCACCAGTTCGCCGTCTGGTCTTCGCACACACCAGACGACCGCGCACGCAGCATGACAGTTCCCCTCGTCGTCCCAGTGGACGGTGTGCTCGGCGTCAACCAGATCGAGTGCGACCTCGTCGACGCTGGCGATCTACCCACACGAGCACGCGCATCCGCGTCACTCACCGCATGGCGAACGCTGTGCAAGGACCCGGAGACCGACCTCAGACTGCCGGTCGCGGCCCACGCCGAAGCCGACCCGACGCGTACCGCGGTCACGTCCTCCGAGTATGCGAAGAGGGCGCTGCGCGAGTCGTTCGCCACCGAACACTCACTCGCCGGCATCGCTGCCACTCTCCGGCCCTACCAGGTCGCGGGCGTCGCCTGGCTCCTCCGCACCATCGACGCTCACGGCGGTGCGCTACTCGCCGACGAGATGGGCCTCGGCAAGACGTTGCAGGCCATCGCAGCCCTCCACCGACTCACTGAAGGCCGCCACCTCGTAGTCTGCCCGACCAGTCTCATCACCAACTGGCAGCGCGAGATCGCTCGGTTCGCACCGTCGCTCGTGGACCGGGTGCAGGTCGTCTCCTATGCTCGGCTGCGCATATCCGCAGCCGAACTCGCCGAGACTCCGTGGAACGCTGTCGTATTCGACGAAGCGCATACGCTCAAGAATTCTCGGACACAAGTGTCGCGCGCCGCACGCGGCCTCGACGCCCGGGCCCGAATTGCGTTGACCGGCACCCCGATCGAGAACTCTCTCGACGACCTGTGGGCGATTCTGCGAGTCGTGGCCCCCGCGATGTTCCCGGTGAAGGCGGTGTTCCGTCGTCGGTTCACCAAGGCGGTCGCGTCCGGCGACGACGGGGCCCTTCCCCGTTTGCGTGCCGCCGTCGCACCGGTGATGTTGGCCCGCACCAAGGATCGGGCGGCAGCCGCGCTCCCGCCCAAGATCGATAACCCTGTGCTCTGCGACCTCTCCGATGAGCAGGCCCGACTGTACGACTCGTACCTGACTCGCGCCGCCGACGACGGCTTCGGGTCCGGGTTACAACGTCACGGGCGGCTCCTCGCCGTGCTGACCACGCTCAAGCAGATCTGCAATCACCCCGACCTCGTCGACGGTCCCGCCACCTCCTGGGAGTCAGGTCGCTCCGGCAAACTCGATGTCCTGATGGAGATCCTCGAAGCCAACGCCGCCGACCGGCCGACCCTCGTGTTCACGCAGTATCGGCACACGGGCGAACTCCTCGCCAGCGCCGCGTCGCAGGTCATCGGCCAGGACGTACGGTTCTTCCACGGCGGCCTCTCCGTGGAAGAACGGTCCGCGATCGCCGACCGATTCCAGTCCGGCGACGGCCCGAGCATCCTGGTGATGAGCCTCAAAGCCGGTGGGTCCGGCCTGACTCTGACTCGCGCGTCCGACGTCGTGCACTTCGATCGATGGTGGAATCCTGCTGTCGAGTCTCAGGCGACCGACCGCGTGCACCGGATCGGCCAGGACCGGCCGGTGACCGTCACGACACTGACCACTGCGACCACCCTGGAGGAGCACATCGACCAGATGCACCGCCGCAAGGCGCTGCTCGGTGTACACGCCGACGACTCGTCGATCGTCTCCGACCTCGCCACCCTGGACGACGAGCGCCTGCTCGACGTCCTGCGACGCAACCGAGAGGGCTCGCCGCGATGACACCTCAGTTCGGATTCACCGCGTGGGGCGCTGATATCGTCCGACTCGCCGAGCCCGTCATGGCGAGCACGCCGAATACCTCGGCTCCCCGCGCACGGAGTATTGCGCGCAACGGCGGAGTGACCCTGGAGATCGACGGCAGGTGTGTCACAGCGCGTATCCACCGCGGCGGCCAGGCCTCGATCGCGCACTTGGAGATCGCCGCGATGGAGCCGCCCGTGATGGCCGCGCTGCGCGAGGAGATCGGGTCGCGAACCGAACCCGACGACGCCGTCCACGCAGCGCTCCGGGCACGAGGTCTGCAACCAGCTGCGGCCTTGGACGCTGCGGACTGTTCCTGCCGAGCGCGCACGACGATGTGCGTTCATGTCCTCGCCGCGCTCTACGCCCTCGCCGAACGCGTCGATCACTCGCCTGCAACTGTGCTCGGCATGCAAGCGGGTGTCGACGGGACAGGGCTAGGCGGGTCAGGGTTAGACGGGACAGGGCTAGGCGGGTCAGGGCTAGGCGGGACAGGCGAAGACGGGGCCAACAGCCGCCCGCCTCGGTGGACGCCGACTGCCGCCCTGGATGTGCGGGACTACTTCGCCGTACGTGGCTGACCGACCCCCGACTGAGTCGGCGATCGACTACGGAGCGATCATTCCGCCGGCCGCACACTCACCCGCGCACCCCGGCCCGGGTCCGCGCTGCCGTGCGGCCGCACGTGCGGATCGTCGGACTCGACCGGCGGAAACCCTCCCGCGGCAAGCGGTTCCGTCAGGGCTTCGGCAGCGACGAGGTCGGCGACAGTCACCGTCAATTCCGGAATCGGTCGAGCGGGGTTACCGGCAGCAGAGGACGTCCCGCAGTGCTCGACGGCCTGCGCTGCGCCGCCGACGAGCGCCCACACACGGTTGACGAGGCGAGCGCCGAGGGCGGTCCATTCAGGGTCGGCGGTGGTGTCGTCGATCGACGGCTCGACGTCGCGTCGGGCCGATACGTTGTCGCGGAACGGCACGATCCGTCTCTCCCACACGGCCAGGGCTGCGTCGGCGAGTTCGTCGGGCGTCCCGGAGTTGTCGAGCCAGATGTCGGCAACAGCGTGGCGCTGTTCGTCGGTCGCCTGCGCTGCGATGCGCTGTTCGGCATCGGCCGCGTCCATCCCTCGAAGCTCGACCAGACGTCGGAGCCGGATGTCCTCGTCGGCGTGGACCACGACCACGAGGTGGTAGAACGGCGCCATGTGTCCTTCGACCAGAAGCGGGACGTCGTGTAGCACAATCGCGTCGTCCGGAGCGGCATCGGTGAGCTCTTGGGTGCGCGCACCGATCAACGGATGGGTGATCGAGTTGAGGAGCTTCCGGCTGTCGTCGCTGACGAACGCCTTCGCGGCGAGCGCGGGCCGGTCCAGTCCGCCGTCGGCGGTGAGGACGTCCTCACCGAATGCCTCGACGAGCTGCGCCAATCCTGGTGTGCCCCGTGCGACGACTTCGCGCGCGATCTTGTCCGCATCGATGTGGTAGGCCCCGTGCGCGATGAAGGTCTGGGCGACTGTCGATTTGCCGGCGCCGATACCGCCGGTCAGGCCGATTCTGATCACGAGTCCACTGTGTCAGATCGACCCGACCGGCGCCGCGTCAGACTCCGGCGGGCTCGGACTGGGCCGCTTCGCGCTCCTCGACGAGAGTCAGTGCGATGTCGACGATCATGTCTTCCTGACCGCCGACGAGGCGCCTTTCACCGCACACCGTCAGAATGTCGCGGACATCGAGTTCGTATCGCTGCGCTGCGGTTTCGGCGTGCCGAAGGAACGACGAGTACACGCCCGCATAGCCGAGCGTCAGCGTCTCACGGTCCACCCGGACCGGCCGATCCTGCAGTGGACGGACGACGTCGTCCGCCGCATCCTCGAGCGCGTTGAGGTCGCACCGATGCTCGAAGCCCGACAGGTTGGCTACGGCGACGAACGGCTCGATCGGGCAGTTTCCGGCACCCGCACCGTGTCCGGCGAGCGATGCGTCGACGCGATAAACGCCGGCCTCGACGGCGACGACGGAGTTCGCGACCGACAACGACAGGTTCTCGTGGGCGTGGATGCCGATCTGGGTGGCCGGGTCGAGCACCTCGCGGTACGCCTCGATGCGCGCTTGCACGTCCTTCATCGTGAGACGGCCCCCGGAATCGGTGACGTACACGCAGTGTGCACCGTAGGACTCCATCAGCTTGGCCTGCTGCGCAAGTTTCTCGGGCTCGGACATGTGGGAAAGCATCAGGAAGCCCGAGACGTCCATCCCGATCTCACGGGCCGCCGCGATGTGCTGCGCGGCGACGTCGGCCTCGGTGCAGTGGGTGGCGATGCGGACCGAACGGACACCGAGGTCCCACGCGCGCTTGAGCTCTTCGACGGTGCCGACGCCGGGCAGGAGGAGCGTCGTCAGGCGCGCGTTGTCGATGACGCTCGCAGCTGCCTCGATCCATTCCCAGTCAGTGTTCGATCCGGGGCCGTAGTTGACCGAGCCGCCGGACAGCCCATCGCCGTGCGCCACCTCGATCGCGTCGACGCCTGCCGCGTCGAGTGCAGCGACGATGCGTTTGACGTCGTCGGTGCTGATCTGATGGCGAATGGCATGCATCCCGTCGCGGAGCGTGACGTCCTGCACGAAGATCGGCGTCCCGCCCGGGTTCTGTGTCTGGTGTGTGCTCATACGGTGGTCTCCTTCTCAGCGGCGAGGGCGGCGATCCGCTCGGCGTACTGCAGGCCCGCCGAAGTCATGATGTCGAGATTCCCCGCGTACGCCGGAAGATAGTGAGCGGCGCCCTCCACCTCCAGGAACACCGAGACCTGGTGGGTAGGAGCAGATTCCGGCTCTTGTTTCAGGAGGGTCTCGACGGTTGATCCTTCTGCGATCGGGTTGATCTGCACCTTCTGCTTCAGCCGGTAGCCCGGGACATACGCCGACACGTCGGCGACCATCTTCTCAACCGAATTGCGGATCTGCTCCTGGGTGTCGAGGTCCGGGGCGTCGACGAGCGCGTACACGGTGTCGCGCATGATCAGCGGAGGCTCTGCCGGGTTCAGGATGATGATCGCCTTGCCGTTCGACGCCCCGCCGACCTGCTTGATCGCGTTCGACGTCGTCTCAGTGAACTCGTCGATGTTGGCACGGGTGCCGGGGCCTGCCGACTTCGACGCGATGGACGCGACGATTTCCGCGTAGGCGACGGGCGCGACACGTGAGACGGCGGCGACGATCGGGATCGTCGCCTGGCCGCCGCAGGTCACCATGTTGACGTTGGTCGCGTCGAGGTGATCGTCGATGTTCACGGCCGGCACCACGTAGGGCCCGATCGCAGCGGGAGTCAGGTCCACGAGCCGCTTACCGAGCGGCTCCAGTACCGAGGCGTTGTATTCGTGCGCCTTGGCCGACGTCGCGTCGAATACGATCTCGATCTCGTCGAAGCCGGGCAGCTCGGTGAGGCCTTCCACACCTTTGCTGGTGGTCGGCACGCCCATGCGTTCGGCGCGGGCGAGACCATCCGACTCGGGGTCGATGCCGACCATCGCACCCATCTCCAGATGATTTGCCGTGCGGATCACCTTGATCATCAGATCCGTGCCGATATTGCCGGATCCGATGATGGCCACTTTCGTCTTGTTGCTCATGACTGCTTTCCTTCGCTGAACTTCGCGACGACGGTGCCGAGGCCGGAGATCTCGACCCGCACCTCGTCGCCGGACTCGATCGGTCGCATGGGGCCGAGCGCGCCGGAGAGGATGACCTGTCCCGCGCGGAGCGGTTCGCCGAAGTCGCGGGCCGACTTTGCGAGCCACGCGACGGCGTTGAGCGGGTCGCCGAGGCACGCCGCCCCATCGCCCGTCGACACTTCCTCGCCGTTGACGAGCATGCGCATGCCGACATCGACCGGCGAGAACTCGCCGAGAGTCTTGCGCTCTGCCCCGAGAACGTAGACACCGGACGACGCGTTGTCGGCGACGGTGTCGGCGAACGCGATGTCCCAACCGTCGATGCGGCTGTCGCACACCTCGATCGCCGCGACCCCGTAGTCGACGGCGTCCCGGATCTGGTCGATGTCCAACGAACCGTCGGAGAGGTCTCGCTTGAGGACGAACGCAACCTCCGCCTCGGCCTTGGGCTGCAGGAGTCGGTCCATCGGAACCTCGCCGCCCTCGCCGTAGGCCATGTCGTCGAAGAGCACCCCGAAGTCGGGTTGGTCGACGCCCATCTGGTCTTGGACGGCCTTCGAGGTGAGGCCGATCTTGCGTCCGACGACGCGGCCGCCCGCTGCGACTCGGCCCGCGGTGAGTCGTTCCTGAACGCGATAGGCGGCAGGCAGGTCGACGGCTCCGATGAGGTCGCGGACCGGAGCGCACGCTGTTCGAGTCTGCAGCGCCTGCAGGAGTCTGTCGGCCGCCTGTTGCTCGGCAGCGAGGGAGTCGGTACTGGTGGTCATGGTGAACATGTTCCCGCGATCACGCCGACCAACGGAAGGAATTCGTCTCGCTCAGCGATACGCGGCGTAGAGTCGGGGCGTGCCCAGCGCCTCAACACCCGTTCCCGACCCTGATCCCGGCGCTGTTCCCGATACCGTGATCGGCAAGGTCATGCTGATCCTGCGCGCGTTCGACGTCGATGATCACGAGCTGACGTTGGCCGAGATCGTCCGTCGCACCCCGCTGCACAAGGCGACCGCACACCGTCTCGCGCGGGAGCTGGTCGACGCTCGACTGCTCGACCGCACCGACGGCGGATACCGACTGTCGGGCGGGCTGTTCGAGCTCGGAATGCGCGCTTCGGTGGAGCGCAGCCTGTTGGAGATCGCAATGCCGTTCCTCCAGGACCTGTACGCCCGCACCCGCGAGACCGTGCACCTCGGAGTCCTCGACGGCCACGAGGTGCTGTACGTCGCAAAGATCGGCGGTCACCGGCAGGCGAGCGCGCCGTCCCGCACGGGTGGCCGAATGCCGTTGCACTGCACCGGAATCGGTAAGGCTCTCCTTGCCCATGCGGATCCCGAACTGCGCCGACAGGTATTGACGGCGCCGCTACCCCGACGCGCGCCGCGGACGATCGTCGCGCCTGGACTTCTCGCAGCCCAGCTCGACACGGTCCTCGAGGCCGGTGTCGCATTCGAGTTCGAGGAGTCGACGATCGGCATCGCCTGCGTGGCCGCACCGATCCTCGAGGTGGCCACGAACGACGTCGTCGCCGCCGTCAGCGTGACCGGACCGCTGACCCGGTATCGACCGGAGCCGCACGCCGACGCCGTCCGCGCCGCCGCAAGCGGGATCGCGGCCACACTTCACCGACGTCGGGCGCTACAAAGCTGACGCATTCGGAGAAGTCGACTGCGACTCGGCACAACTTGCCAGTCATAGCTCGAATAGATTCATCTTGTACGTCCGCACCGGTGGAGCGAAGCGACCGAGGCCGGTCATGAGGAATCGAGTCTTCGCCGGCCAGCTCCGCGCTACCGACGTCTGCGGAGTTCCGAAGGTCCTACTATCGACGAGCCGGATGCCGAGCGACTCGAGGCTCTGCGGATCGCCGCAGGTCCAGAGCATTCGCGCGGGAACCGCTCGGAACACCGGATTCGAGTCCTGGGACCGCATCATCAACGCCCCGCCCGTGTCGAAGGCCAAAAGGGACCCCGCGAATCGATGCGAGAGCCTCTGCAGCACGTCATGTACGCGCGCTTGGTCGAAGTACAACAACACGGCCTCACTGAGCAGGAAGATCGGTCCGTCCGTCGCCGCCACTGCGGAATACCAATCCTCGTCGAAGATCGAGGCCGTGATCATCGTGTACCGATCGGTGTCTTCGAAGTATTTGCGGCGCAACGTCATCGTGTCGGACACATCCAGGTCGAACCAGCGGAGTCGGCCGTTGTCGAGGCGGTGGAACCGGGTCGACAGGCCGCACCCCAGATCGACGACCGTGCCATCGGGGTGCGCTCGGAGAAAGTCGCGGACGTACTCGTCGAAGATCGCAGCGCGCAGCACCGAGCCGGACAGGGACGGCCCGCGAAACTTTCCGAAATCGTAGTCGATCGCGTCGACCAGGTCGATCGCCGTACGGTCGTTCAGGATGCTCGTCTCGGACTGCGCATCCTTGGCTCGCCCGTAGAGGGGAATGAGCAGGGTCTCCTGAATCTCGCCGAGATCCACCGAATCGGCCATACGCTCGTTCCTTACTTAGGCTTACCTAATTGCTAGATCGATAGTATGAACCGACTCGACGGACGTCAAGATCTCAACCCGCGACCGCGACCACCTCGGAGACATCGACGTCGATACTCGTACGCGCGACCTGAGTGCCCGACAGCACATCGACAGCGACGACGGTGTCGGTGGACGGATCACTGACATACGCCGTACCGCCGAGAACCTCGACCAGTGGCATCGGCTCCTGCCATTCGACGGGTTCGGTCCAGGCCCCGATCACCTGGTGGCGCGCGACCTGCCGCCCCGTCGCCGGATCGAACACGTACAACGCCCCGTCGGTTCCCAGAATCACCGCCTCGCCGTCCTGCCCGCGGGCCAGTGAACGGAAGCTATAACTCGTCGGCAGGTCCACGACGCGCAATGTCCCGCTCCGCGTGTCGGTGAGGGAGAACTTCCGCGGACGCTCGATCTCATCGTCGTCGAGCCTGTCGTCCGGGACCGTCTTGTAGTCGCCGAGTACAAACGGCGAATCGTCGTCTCCTGCTTGATTTCCGATCCGTGCGTACGCATCGGGAGCCGGTACCTTCGTGATCTCGCCGCCACCACGGACCAGGAGGACGCCGTCCTCACATCCGAACGTCAGGACACCGCCTGCCGCAGCAGCCTCCCCGTGGATGCCCGGGCACTGATCGTTAGCCGTGATCTGCTCGCCGTCGGCCCCGATAATCGCCACGCCATTGCGCGAGTCCTCGTCGCCCCGCGAGACGACGAGCGTCCCGTCGGCGCGCTTGACCGCGACACCGTGATGAGCCTGGGGCGCACGATAGTCCGAAGTCTCGGGCTGCCCGTCGGACAGCGCCTCGCCCGGCATCGTCGTGACCTCGCCGCTGCCGTCGAAGAACAGTGTGATCGTGTCGTCGTGGGCGACGACGTGACCCGGTTTCGGACCGTCGAACTCGATGTCGGTCATTCGTGGCTCGGCTGTGAAGTAGTGGCTGTGATCGCCGTGCGATTCACGCCAGGTACCGGTGTCGAGCACCTCGAAGCCATCATCGGTGGAGACGAAGACGTGCCGGGAATCCCCTGCGGGGTTCAACCGGAGGAAGCCGTCGCGATCAATATCGGAGACCTCCTCGAGGCTCTTCCCGTCCAGCACCCGGACCCCTCCGTCGTAGGACACCACGAGTCGCGGTGTGGCACGGGACTTCTCACTGGGCGAGGACGTGTTGTCCTCGGATTCCCCGGAGCATGCGGCGAGAAGGGCCGCGCCGGCCACCGCGAACGCGGCGAATAGTCGTGTGTTCAGTTTCTGCATGCGAGCCAGTGAACACGTTGATGACAATAATTGTCAACAACGCATGGGTCGGTGAATCTCACCCACCACTTTTCTCATCGTCTGCGCCCGACACATCCGCCGACACCTCCCCTCTCGCGTCGACCAGAACGCTTCCGGACACTAGGCCCGTAAGACCGTGACCGTTCGGCGTGACGAGCAGAGCCACGATGGCCCCGCCGGCGAACACCCAGGCGGACGCCCCGAAGGGATCGGGAAGCAGAGTCAACGCGTAGAACATGCCGATGCCGCCGACGAATCGAGCCACGCGCACGAACGCTGTCGATAGAAGACCCTTCCGATGCTCGGCTCGATACTCGAGTTCGACGCAGAGGTCGCCGACCGACTGTCCGGACGCTGCGATCACGACGAGCCATATGATCGCCGGGACGGCGGCGCCGATCGTCGACGCGAATGCCCCGTCGAGTACCGCCTCATGGTCGTCCGCGACGTACTCCAGCCACAATTGCACCACCACCGATATGGCCGCGGACACCAATGCGGCGGCCAGGACGTCGCAGAGCGCGCCGATGAGACGCCGTGGCTTCGTGACGGGCCTGGCTTCATCGCTGTCCGGCAACCTGGCCACGCCGCGCGCCCTCTGTGGAACACAGATTCCCACGATCGAGCCGACGACGGCGCCCGCCGTGTTGGCGAGGAGGTCGTCGACGTCGAACACGCGATAGGAGCACTCGTAGATCCACCACATACCGGTGGCCTGGGTCGTCTCGATGAACAGCGACACTGCGACACCCACCGCGATCGCAGTCGGAAGCCCTCGGCTGCCGAGTACGCGGACCAGCGCACCCAGCGGAACGAACAGCAGAACGTTGAGAGCCAGCTGCAATGTCGCTGGATCGGTGAATGCATGCCCGCGCTCACGGGCGCCTTGCACGTCTCGCACGGCCTGCCACACATCGGTGTTGGCTGCTATGCACACCAGCGCATCCGGGTCGGGCAAGGGAAACAACGTGTAGGTCCAAATCGCGCAGAAGTAGACGGCGGCGGCGATCCACAGCAGCGACCGACCGAACGTCAGGCTGCCACGCCGCCGATAGCTCAGAGCGACAAACGGCACGAAGAGCAGGACGCCGATGGCAATCCCCGAACCGATCGCCAACACACCGGAGACCACTTCATTACCCACGGCCACAACAGTATTCGGATACTCGAAAGCACTGAACCCCGGGACTGATCAGTCCCGGGGTTCAGTGCGATGTCGCTGAGCGACTACAGATCAGACGTTGCCCGACAGCTTCTCGCGCAGTGCAGCGAGCTGCTCATCGCTGGCCAGCGAACCGCCAGTCGACGTAGCACCGGTCGAGACCGAAGGCTCGTTCGACGACGCAGCCGAAGCGGACGACGACGAGTAGTCGGTCGGAGCGTTCTCGGCCTCGGCGGCTGCCGCGGCGAACTTCTCCATCTGAGCGGTGTGCATCTTGTGACGACGCTCGGCCTCTGCGTAGCGAGCCTCCCACTCCTCACGCTGGGAGTCGAAGCCTTCGAGCCACTCGTTGGTCTCGGCGTCGAAGCCCTCGGGGAAGATGTAGTTGCCCTGGTCGTCGTAGCTATCTGCCATGCCGTACTTCGACGGGTCGAACTCCTCCGAGTAGTCCTCGTTGGCCTGCTTGAGCGACAGCGAGATACGACGACGGTCCAGGTCGATGTCGATGACCTTCACCATAGCGTCGTCGCCGACGGAGACGACCTGGTCGGGAACCTCGACGTGGCGCTCGGCCAGCTCGGAGATGTGGACCAGGCCCTCGATGCCCTCTTCGACGCGGACGAACGCACCGAACGGAACCAGCTTGGTGACCTTGCCCGGAACGATCTGACCGATCGCGTGGGTGCGGGCGAACTGACGCCACGGGTCTTCCTGCGTCGCCTTGAGCGACAGCGAGACGCGCTCGCGGTCCATGTCGACGTCGAGGACCTCGACGGTGACCTCGTCGCCCACTGTGACGACCTCGGACGGGTGGTCGATGTGCTTCCACGACAGCTCGGAGACGTGCACCAGGCCGTCGACGCCGCCGAGATCGACGAATGCGCCGAAGTTGACGATCGAGGACACGACGCCCTTGCGGACCTGGCCCTTCTGCAGCTGGTGCAGGAACTCG
>NZ_JBQEDL010000037.1:0-32214 GCF_052106715.1 Gordonia sp. (in: high G+C Gram-positive bacteria) | reverse complement strand
CCGGCACAGCTGGTGCTGCCGATGTTCGTCGCCGACGGCATCGACGCACCCCGGCCCATCTCGTCGATGCCGGGCGTCATGCAGCACACCCTCGACTCTCTCCTCGTCGCGGCCCGTGAAGCGGTCGCGGCGGGTGTCGGCGGCCTGATGCTGTTCGGCGTCCCCGAGCCCGCCGACAAGGACGCGGTCGGCTCGGTCGGAGACGACCCGGACGGCGTCCTCAATCGTGCCCTCGGCCTGCTGCGCGCTGAACTCGGCGAGTCGACGGTCATCATGGCCGACACCTGCCTGGACGAGTTCACCGATCACGGGCACTGCGGGGTCCTCGACGAGAGCGGGCGCGTCGACAACGATGCGACCCTGCCGCGCTACGAGTCGATGGCCATCGCGCAGGCTCGAGCCGGTGCGCACGTCGTCGCACCGAGCGGCATGATGGACGGCCAGGTCGCAGCGATCCGCGCCGCTCTCGACGGCGCCGGGTTCACCGACGTCTCGATCCTCGCCTACACGGCCAAATACGCGTCGGCGTTCTACGGCCCCTTCCGGGAGGCCGTCGGCTCGTCCCTGCAGGGTGACCGTCGCACTTACCAGCAGGACGCGGCCAACCGCCTCGAATCGGCTCGCGAACTGCTCGCCGACCTCGACGAGGGCGCGGACATGGTGATGGTGAAACCGGCGATGAGCTACCTGGACATTGTCCGGGACGTCGCCGACCGCACCGATGCGCCCGTCGTGGCATATCAGATCAGCGGCGAGTACGCGATGATCGCGGGTGCGGGAGCCAATGGTTGGATCGACGCTGACGCAGCATTCGACGAGGCGGTGCTGTCGATCGCACGCGCTGGAGCGTCGATCATCCTGACGTATGCGGCCGTCGACGTCGCGCGGCGCTTGTCTGAGCGTCTTCTTGGGTAGACCCATTACTCTGGAACCATGACTGCCACCGATCCTGGCACACCGGACGTGCCGACCAGACCAGACAGTGTGCGACTGGCCGTCGAGCTCTGGTGCGCGGTGATCGTCGCGCAGCTGATCGCTGCGATCGCGCAGTATCCGGTGGTGTTGGATCAGTCCCGCACAGTCCTCGAAGACATGGCCGAGAAACAGGGACAGGAGATGCCCGCGTCGCCGACCGTGATGGCCGTTCTGTCGATGGTCCTGGTCTGCGTGATCCTGACCGCGATCGCCCTGACATTCCTGAAATTCTTCTGGGACGGTCGTAACTGGGCGCGCCAAGGACTCGGAGTGTTCAGCGCCTTCCTCGTGGTGGAACTGGTGTTCAGCGTGCTGTCGATGTTCAGCGACAGTGATTCCGGTGAGCGCGTGGCGGCGCCCGCATGGGCCAGCGTGTTCGGCATCGTCGGCGGCGTCGCCGCGATCGGAGTGCTCGTCGCGTTGATGAACAAAGACACCACGGCCTACTGCCGCGACATGGCAATCTGGCGAGACCGCAAGCGACAGAACGGTGGGGTGCGAGGATGATCGAGTTCAGAACCCGTCTGCGTGAGCAGAAGCCGAATCCCGACGACCGACCGTCCCTGGTGGGCTGGGCCCTGCGGTTGTGGATGATCTCGGGCGCGCTGCTCGTCGCTCTCGGTGTGCTCACCATCGTCGATCACTCGGTCTCGGTCGGCCTCGAGTTCGGTCCGTTGGCGATCGGAGTCCTCATCGTCATCGTCGGCGTCGCCTATTTCCTCCTCGGAGCCAAGACATACCGCGGCGAACTCCAGTGGCGGTCGTCCCTGTCGGCGTTGACGTGCGTGATCGTCGCATTGCTGCTGCCGTTGACTATTGGGTTTCAGAGCCCGGGCCTGGCCATCGTGCTGGCTGTCGCGGTGATCGGGCTCGCCGGATCGGTGCTCGCGTACCGACCGGCCTCGGATGCCTGGTTCAAATGTCAGCTCGACGGAGACTGCGGGCCACAGACTGACAGGGCGTCGGCGGGGCACAAATCGTCCGACGACGCCGGGGGTGCCGCGTGAGCGGTGAGCACGACGAGCGTGACGAACTCGATGGTGAGGACCAGCTGGACGCGAACGACGAGCCGGCCGGTGACGACCTCGACGGGGACGAACCGGCCGATGACGCCGGAGAAAAACGCGAGTGGGCAGTCCCCGAACGCGGTGAGACCCTCTTCTACGAGGAGGGCGGCAGCAAGTGGATCATCGCGATCGGACCGGTGATGCTGGCCCTGACCTTGGCGTTGGAGATCGCGGGTGGCGGCCGGATCCACTGGGAGGTCCTCACGATCTTCGGAGTGATCCTCATCGGCTTCTCGATCATGCAGGTGGTCGCGGCGCGAAGGCACGTCTCGGTGCGACTGACCGAGCAGACACTGCGGCAGGGGACGCGAGTCGTCGACCTTGCCGAGATCACGAAGATCTACCCGGAGAACACCGGACCCGACGCCCAGGACTGGGAGAGTGCGCCGGCGCTCGGCGAACTCCATGCCGTCCCTCGGCGTCGCAAGGGCATCGGTGTGAAGATGGCGGACGGCAAGCTCGCCCAGGCGTGGGCCCGCGACGTCGAACGGTTCCGCACCGAACTCACCGAGGCACACCTCGCCATTGCGATGGGCCTGCCGCCCAAAGGAACGTCGTCGAAGGGTGCGTGACGGCAATAAGAGATCACTGATCGCAGTGATCGTCGCGATGGTCGTCGTCCTGTGCGCTGCGGGCGTGCTCTGGTGGCGTGCGGATCGAACACCCGATTCGGGCACACCACAGGCCGCGCAGTTTCATCAGGTCCACCTGGGGGACAGCTTCGCGTCCGGTGCGGGTACTGAACCGTTGGTCCCGGATGCTCAGTTCACCTGCCAGCAGTCGTCGCTGAACTTCGGTGAGCTCGTCGCGGCGCGCCACGGTTACCGACTCACTGACGTCTCGTGCGCAGGTGCCTGGACGAAGAGCCTCTACGACGGCCAGTACGAGGGGGTCGGACCGCAGTTGGATGCGCTGACCCGAGACACCGACCTCGTGACGCTCATGCTCGGCGGAAACGACGCGACCCTCTACTCGACGCTCGTCGGCGACTGCGCGCGCGTCGAACCGTCGGATCCCGATGGCGCGCCGTGTCGCGCAGAACTGGGGGGCGACCCGACCCGAGCCGTCGACGAGGAGATCGAACCGGCCGTCGAACGGGCTCTGCGTGACATCGCCGAGCGAGCACCCCGCGCGCGGGTCGTCATCGCAGGCTATCCGTGGCTGGTGCCGGCGGATCAGTCGTGTCGTCCGAAGGTTCGGATCGCCGACGGCGACATCGCGTTCGTGCGGCGCGTCCAGGGGCGTCTGAACGATGCGATCGCGAAGGCCGCGGCCGAGACCGGAGCGACGTTCGTCGGCATGGCACAGCGTTCGGACGGGCACGACGCGTGCGCGCCGGAGGGTGTCCGGTGGATCGAACCGATGACCGGGACAACGGCGCGAGTCACCATGCATCCGAATGAAGCGGGACAGCGCGCACTGGCCGATGCCGTCGATAGTGCTCTCAGATCGTAGGGCGAGCGAGTCGAGCGAACCTGAGACGAACCTTTGGCGATTGGGCCGAGCGGGTAGCTTTTGGGACACTGGAAGTCATGGCCGTCTCAGCGAATACCCCCGGTCCGAACACGGCGCGCAGCGACGAACTGTTCGCCCGCGCCGCACACGCCGTCCCGGGCGGGGTCAACTCGCCGGTCCGCGCATTCTCCGCGGTCGGCGGCACCCCCCGATTCATCTCCGAGGCCGCCGGCTGTACGTTGACCGATGTCGACGGAAATCAGTACGTCGACCTGGTGTGTTCGTGGGGGCCGATGATTCTCGGCCACGCTCATCCGGCGGTGGTCGACGCTGTCCGAAGCGCAGCTGTCGGTGGATTGTCGTTCGGAGCGCCGACCCTCGGCGAGATCGAACTCGCCGAGGAGATCATCGATCGGGTCGACCCCGTCGCGCGCGTTCGCCTCGTCAACTCGGGCACCGAGGCGACGATGTCGGCGGTACGCCTGGCACGGGGATTCACCGGCCGCAGCAAGATCGTGAAGTTCTCCGGCTGTTATCACGGTCACGTCGACGCGCTGCTCGCTGACGCCGGATCGGGTGTCGCGACCCTCGGTCTTCCTACGTCGCCGGGTGTCACCGGCGCCGCGGCGCACGACACACTCGTGCTGCCGTACAACGACCTCGCAGCCGTCGAGGCGGCGTTCGCCGAGCACGGCGACGACATCGCCGCCGTCATCACCGAGGCCGCCGCGGGCAATATGGGCGCCGTCGCACCGCAGCCGGGGTTCAATGAGGGGCTCCGCGCGGTCACCGCGCGCCACGGTGCGCTCCTCGTCATGGACGAGGTGATGACCGGGTTCCGGGCGAGTCCGGCCGGCTACTACGGCATCGACGGCGTCGCTGGCGACCTCTACACCTTCGGCAAGGTGATGAGCGGCGGTCTGCCCGCGGCGGCGTTCGGCGGACGTGCCGACGTCATGGAGCATCTGGCGCCGACCGGCCCCGTCTATCAGGCCGGGACCCTGTCCGGAAACCCGGTCGCGGTCGCCGCAGGACTCGCGACGTTGCGCAACGCCACAGCCGACGTCTACGAACGGCTCGACGCCAACGCCGACCGGCTCGCCGGGCTCGTCAGTGACGCGCTCACCGAGGCGTCCGTCGCCCACCAGGTGCAGAAGGCAGGCAATCTCGTGAGCTTCACATTCACCGAGTCCGACGGCCCGCTCACCGACTATGCGGGCGTCAAGGCCTCGCAGACCTGGCGGTTTGCCCCGTTCTTCCACGCGCTCCTCGAACGCGGCGTCTACGCGCCGCCGAGTGCGTTCGAAGCCTGGTTCGTATCCGCGGTCCTCGACGACGCCGCGTTCTCGAGGATCGCCGAAGCACTGCCCGCCGCAGCCGCAGCCGCGGCCGCTGCCGTCGCACCCGGAGAGGGAGACCGATGAAGACGATAGTCCACATGCTGCGCCACGGCGAGGTCCATAACCCCGAAGGCATCCTGTACGGTCGGCTCCCCGGATTCCGGCTCGCCGACAACGGACGAGAGCAGGCCGAGCGGGTCGGCAGCGCGCTCGCCGACCACGACATCACCCACGTGTTCGCCTCACCTCTGCAGCGCGCGCAGGAGACGGCTGCCCCGATCTCGACGTCGCACGGGCTGAAGACCGAGACCATCGACAACTTGATCGAGGCGGGAAATCAGTTCGAAGGCCTGCGGGTGGCTGTGGGTGACGGAGCGCTCACCCAGCCACGGCACTGGCCCAAGCTGCGTAATCCGTTCACCCCGTCGTGGGGCGAGCCGTACATCAACATCGCCCACCGGATGCTCGCCTCGGCGAACGAGGCGCGCGACGCCGCACGCGGTCATGAGGCGGTGTGCGTGAGCCACCAGCTCCCCGTGTACACCCTGCGTCGGTTCCTCGAAGGCCGTCGCCTGTGGCACGACCCGCGGATCCGCCAGTGTTCGCTTGCGTCGCTGACCAGCCTCGTCTACGACGACGACGAGCTCGTCGACATCGTGTACTCGGAGCCTGCAGGCGCCTCCGACCCGCGCCTGACCGGAGCGTGAGCGGGATGCGGCGTCCACACCGGGTATCGGTCGCTGTCCTCGCGGTGATCGCATCCGTCGGACTGGTCACCGCGTGCAGTACCGGCGACGACGCCGTCGCACAGAACCAGAGCAATCAGTTCGTGTCGCCGGACGGCAAGCTCGTCATCGACTATCCCCCGAGCGACCGCAAGGCGGCCGGGAACGTGACTGCGCCCGACCTGCTGACCGGTGAAGACATCGACCTGGCGGAGTTCGCCGATCAGGTCGTCGTGATCAACGTGTGGGCCTCGTGGTGTGCGCCGTGCCGTAAGGAGTTCACCGAACTCGAGGCCGTCTATCAGAAGACCAAGAACGAGGACGTGACGTTTCTCGGCATCGACTTCCGGGACACCAAGTCGAACGCGCAGGACTTCTTCAGCGACAACAAGGTGAGCTACCGGTCGATGTACGACTACGGCGGTGCGTCGCTCGCTGCTCTCGGAGTGCCCGTCGGAGCCGTCCCCACCACTGTGGTCCTCGACCGGCAGCACCGTCCTGCGAAGGTCTTCCTCAAGGCGATCACCGAGAAAGAGCTGACCGCCGCGGTGCTCGCCGTCGCGAACGAACAGCCTGCTGATCAGAACTCCCAGACCCAGCAGCCGCCCCGATGATCGGGACGAACCTGGCCGACGTCGGTAACTCGTTCGCGACGACGGTGGTCTCCGGACCGCTGCTGCTCGCGCTCGGCGCGTGCGTGATCACCGGGTTCGTGTCCTTCGCCTCACCGTGCGTGGTTCCCCTCGTTCCCGGCTACCTGTCGTACCTCGCCGGGCTCGTCGGCGCCGAGGCCCCGGCGGTCTCGGTCGGCGAGGACCGCAAAGTCGGCCGCTGGCGCGTCGTCGGCGCGGCAGGGCTGTTCGTGCTCGGCTTCACCGCCGTGTACGTGATGGCGACCGCCGCGATATTCGGGGTCACGTCGGTGTTCCTGGACACCGACCGCCTCGAACTGATGCAGCGCATCGGCGGTGTCATCACCATCGTGATGGGGTTGGTCTTTCTCGGCATGATCCCGTTTCTGCAGCGTGACCGCCGGGTGGCGCCGCGCCGCTACTCGAATGTGATCGGCGCGCCGATCCTCGGCGCAGTGTTCGCCGTCGGCTGGATCCCGTGCAGCAGTGCGACGCTCGGCGCAGTGTTGAGCGTCTCGATGGCGACCGAGGGGCCGTCGGCGTGGCGTGGCGCACTCCTGGTGACGGCGTACTGTCTCGGGCTGGGTATCCCGTTCCTCATCCTCGCCGCCTCGTCGGCGTGGGCGGTCCGGAGCCTCGGATTCATCCGACGACACGCGCGCACCATCCAGATCATCGGTGGCGTCGCGCTCATCGCAGTCGGTGTCCTGCTGGTCACCGGGATGTGGAACGAGGTCGTCGACTGGTTCCGACTCAATCTCATGAACGATGTGGAGTTGCCGGTATGAGCGCGTCGCAGAGCCCGTTTCAGCGATTCGTGGTGGCCCCGCTCCGTAAGACGTGGCGCGGACTCACCTCGATGCGCACGGCGCTCGCGCTGCTGTTCCTGCTCGCCCTCGCCGCGATCCCCGGAGCGTTGCTGCCGCAGCGCGAACTTAACGAGCAGAAGACGAACGCCTACATCGCCGACAAGGGCACGCTCGGGGAATGGATGGACCGCGTCCAACTCTTCGACGTCTTCTCGTCGAGTTGGTTCACCGCGATCTACCTGCTCCTGTTCATCTCGCTCGTCGGCTGCCTCACACCCCGCATCTGGGAGCACTACAAGGCGTTCCGGACGCCGCCGGTCGCCGCGCCCCGCAATCTGGCCCGACTGCCGCGACATATCACCGAGACCGTCGACGGCGACCCGGAAACGGTCGCCGACACGATCACCGGCAACCTTCGGGGGTGGCGCAAGCGGACCCGCGTCGTCGAGCCGTCCGCACGCTACCCCGACGGCGCCGTCGAAGTGTCGGCTGAGAAGGGATACCTTCGCGAGTTCGGCAACCTCGTCTTCCACTTCGCGTTGCTCGCGCTCCTCGTCGCGCTCGCGGCAGGCAAGATGTTCGGGTACGAGGGCTCGCGCACTCTCGTCGCCGACGGCGAACAGGTTCTGTGCAACACCTCGACCGCCGTTTACGACACGTTCCGCTCGGGTGCGCTCGTCGACGGCACCGGACTCGCGCCGTTCTGCTTCCGCGTCGACGACTTCTCGGCCACGTTCCTGCCGAATGGGCAGCCAGACATGTACGACGCGAAGGTCGCGTACACGACCGATGTGACGTCGTCGCCTGACTCATGGCCGACGACGTCGGTACAGGTCAACAAGCCGTTACGCATCGCAGGCGACCGCGTCTACGTGCTGGGCAACGGCTTCGCTCCGACATTCACCGTCACCTTCCCGAACGGTGACCGACGGACCCAGACCGCACCCTTTCTGCCGCAGTCGACGCAGACTATGTTGTCCGAGGGCGCATTACGGTTCGAGACGCCGGCAGGCATGTTCCCGAACCCGGACGAACGTCGAAAGAACCAGGTCGCGATCCAGGGCCTGTTCGCGCCGGACCCTGCGTTCGGCCACGGCGGCCTCCTCGACTCGCGCTCGCCGATCGTCGCCGATCCGACAGTCGCGGTCCGGGTCTACGAGGGCGACACGGGCATCGACTCTGGGACGCCGCAGAACGTGTACTCGCTCGACCAGAACCTCGTCGACCAGGGACGACTCAACCAAAAGGCGTCGGTCAACCTCGAGGTCGGCAAGGACGTGACCCTCGAGGATGGCACTCGCGTCTCGTTCGACGGCTACAAGCGGTGGGTGTCGATACAGGTGTCGCACGATCCGGCGCAGACATGGGTTCTGGTGTCCGCCGTCGCGATGGTCCTCGGGCTGGTGGTCTCGTTGATGATCCGTCGACGCCGGATCTGGGCGAGGCTAGTGCCGGCCAAGGGCGAAGACGGTATTGAAAACTCCGAAGTCCGACGTACTGTAGTAGAGGTCGCCGGGCTGGCTCGCACCGATCAGGCCGGCTGGGGCGAAGGTTTCGAAGACCAGGCGCGAGATCTGTTGACCACGGCCGACAAGCGCGCCCGACTGTGATGCGCGAGCTCGAGAAGAGGGATCACTGATGGAAGAATCGGCGTACGTCAACGAGACGCTGGGCCAGTACTCCGACTGGTTCTACGCCACCGCGATCACCGTGTACGTGATCGCGATGATCTTGTTCCTCGCATCGCTGGCTTCGGCCCGATTCGCCAAGATCGAGAAGGCTCAGGACCGGGAACTCGTCGGAGCCGGCGCGAGCGTCTCCACAGAGGACCGCGTACCCGGACGCGTCGCGCGCCCTGCGCCGCGTCGTGCCGCCGGGGAACGCCTCGGTGCGATGGCGTACCCGGTCGTCTGGGTCGGCTTAGCCGCCCACCTGGCATCGATCGTGCTGCGCGGGGTGGCGACCGATCGCGCCCCGTGGGGCAACATGTACGAGTTCATCTCGTTGACGTGCATCGCGTGTGTCGTCGCGGGCGTCGTCGTGCTACGCCGCCGCGAGCAGCGTCCGCTGCTGAGCTTCGTTCTGGTCCCCGTGGTCCTGCTCATGTTCATCGCAGGCAAGTTCTTGTACACGGTGCCCGCCCCGGTGGTGCCCGCCCTGAAGTCCTACTGGCTCGCGATTCACGTGTCGATCATCTCGATCTCGTCGGGCATTCTGCTCGTCTCCGGTGTGGCCAGCATCCTGTTCTTGGTGAAGCAGAAGTGGAACCTCGAAGCCGACGAGACCGCGAAGGGGTTCGCCGGGGGGCTGAGTCGCCTGCTCGGGCATCTTCCGTCGTCCGAGGCGCTGGACCGACTCGCCTACAAGTGTGTGGTGATCGGGTTCCCGCTGTTCGGCCTCGGTGTCATCTGCGGTGCGATCTGGGCCGAATCGGCGTGGGGCCGCTTCTGGGGCTGGGACCCGAAGGAGACGGTGTCGTTCATCGCGTGGATCGTCTATGCGGCGTACCTGCACGCCAGGGCGACTGCCGGATGGCGCAACACCGCTGCGTGGATCAACGTCGCGGGGTTCGTGGCGCTCCTGTTCAACCTGTTCGCGATCAACCTCGTCGTCTCGGGCTTGCACTCGTACGCCGGGCTCTGATCATCACTGGGCTCAAGGGCTGTCACAGATTCTGTAGGAAGTCCGGATCGTCGTCTGGTCCCTTGGGCGCCTGCTTGCGGCGATAGTCGGGGACATGCTGCTCGGACGACGACTGTTGCAGACCGACGAGTCGCCAGCCCACGAACGCGATGGCGCAGATCAGAACTGCGACGAATACGAAACCCATGACAACGGCCACCTCCTTTGAGTCCACGGTACTCGGAACTCCAGGGAGGTGGCCGTAATGTCGCTCGCCCGCCGTCTTTAATGCAGGACGGTCGAGGAAGTATCAGGAACGGTTGAGGAGGGCGACGACGTCAGCCTCACGGAACCTGCGGTGCCCGCCCGGCGTGCGGATCGACCTCAGGACGCCGGACGATGCCCAGCGTGCGACGGTCTTCGGGTTGACGTTGAACATCGCGGCCACTTGACCCGGGGTCAGATTGTGCTGGGTGGCCAGCGCAGGCGTGATCATGCCGGTCTGCTCGTCGTTCTCGGCGATTGCGGTCATTGGGTGAGACCCTCCTGTTGGTGGTGTGACGTTCCGTTGACTCCGGCGGGCTGCACTGCCGATCGCCCGGTCATGTTCCATCTGTACACGCCGATGGGGTGGTTGCTCGAACAGTCAGGTGTAAGTAAAGAGACCGTAATGTCCGTTAGGTGGGGGAGTAGGGGTCCTATCGGCTGGACCGGGCTGACTGCTCAGACGCCGAGTAGGCCGGCTCGAGCGGGGACGTATCCTGGAACCATGAGTGAAGATCGTTCCGCCTCCACGCCGTCGAATCAGGACGCGCCCGCCACGATGGGGACGCTCATCGTCGCTGTCCTCCTGTACACGGCGGCGCGGCTCGTATTGGTCGTCGCTCTCGCTGTGATCATCTATTACGTCGGCCAAGCGGTCGGCGTCGACGTCCCCGTCCTCGTGGCTGCCGTGTTCGGCGTCCTGATCGCCCTCCCGCTGGGAATGGTGCTGTTCAAGACGTTACGGCTGCGCGTCAACGATCAGATCGCCAGGGTCGACGCCGAGCGCAGTGCGCGCCAGGCCGACATCCAGTCGCGCCTGCGAGGCGACGAGAAGTGACGACAAGTGGACTCGAGCGCGCGAGCGATCGGAAGCCGAGTCGAGCATGCGGGTGACTAGTTCACGGGTCGAGCACGCAAGCGATCGGTCGTGGACGGCCGACGCCGTGCGCCGCATCGAAGCCGACGGTCTGCGCAGCGCCGACACGCACCTGTTGAAGGTCGACCTCCCCGACTGGTCCCGCACGCCTGCGGGCGGTGTCGATCTGTACTTGAAGGACGAGTCGACGCATCCGACCGGTTCGTTGAAGCATCGGCTCGCCCGGTCGTTGTTCCTGTACGCGCTGTGCAACGGATGGATCACGCCCGGGACGACGGTCATCGAGGCGTCATCCGGGTCGACGGCGGTGTCGGAGGCGTACTTCGCGAAGCTGATCGGCGTTCCGTTCGTCGCCGTGATGGTCAAGGGTACGTCGCCGAGTAAGACTGAGCTGATCGAGGGGCAGGGCGGGATGTGTCATTTCGTCGACTCGCCGACCGAGATCTACACGGTCGCTCAACGGCTGGAACGCGAGCTCGGCGGTCACTTCATCGACCAGTTCACGATGGCCGAACGGGCCACGGACTGGCGCGGCAACAACAACATCGCCGAATCGGTGTTCGCCCAGATGGCGCGTGAACCGCACCCGGTACCGGAGTGGATCGTCGTCGGTGCGGGTACCGGCGGGACATCGGCGACGTTCGGTCGCTACCTCCGTTATCAGCAGCACGACACGCGGTTGGCCGTCGTCGACGTCGAGAACTCGGTCTTTCTGCCCGCATATGAGACGGGCGACGGCTCGATCGTGTCGACAGGCGCCTCGCGCATCGAGGGGATCGGCAGACCACGCGTTGAGCCGTCATTCGTCTCGCAGGTGATCGATGCGATGATCGGGGTTCCCGACGCGGCGTCGGTCGCTGCGGCACGCTTCCTCTCCGACCGTCTCGACCGACGTGTCGGCGGTTCCACTGGCACCAATTTCTGGGGTGCGTGCACACTCATCGGCGACATGGTCCGCCAAGGTCGGGCGGGTAGTGTCGTCACTCTCCTCTGCGACAGCGGAGACCGATACGACCACACCTACTTCAACGACGATTGGGTCGCCGCCCAAGGGCTTGATCTGGAGCCACCGACAGCGCTGTTGACCGAGTATTTCGCGTCGGGCGTCTGGCGCGGATAGACGTTCGCCGTGACTGGAGGGGTCGCCTCGGTGATCGATCGCCACCAGGTCGCGATCTGCCTCGCAGCACTCGCATTGGGCGCGACCGTCGGACTGCTCGCGCCCTCGGTGGGCGGGCCGGCGACTGCCGCGATCGACCCGTTGCTCGTCGCGTTGCTGTATGCGACGTTCCTCGGGATCCCGTTCGGCCGCATTGGTCGGGCGATCGGCGACTGGCGCTTCCTGTCAGCGGTGCTCATCGTGAACTTCGTGGCGGTGCCGATCGTCGCCTTCGCGTTGTCGCGGATCGTCGCACACGATCGGGCGTTACTGGTCGGTGTGTTGTTCGTGTTGTTGGCGCCGTGCGTCGACTACGTGATCGTCTTCAGCGGCCTCGCAGGCGGATCCACCGACAGGCTGCTGGTGGCTGCCCCGCTGATGATGTTGGTCCAGCTGATTCTGCTGCCCGGGTACCTCTGGCTGTTCGTCGGTGCCGATGTGGCGGCGAAGATCGACGTCGAGCCATTCGTGCGCGCGTTCGTCTTCATCATCGTGGCACCGATGGTCCTCGCCGGCCTCACCCAGTGGATTGCCGCGCACACCCGTTCGGGCCGCTGTGCGGAGCGAGTGGTCGCCTGCGCGATGGTGCCGATCATGGCGCTGACTCTGGTCGTGGTGGTGGCCTCGCAGATCTCTGCAGTACGTGACGGGTTCTCGTCGCTGGCGATCGTGGTCCCGGTGTTCGCGCTGTTCGCGGTCGTCATGGTTCCGATCGGGATGGGGGTGGGGCGGCTGGCCGGCCTCGATGCTCCGGGCGTGCGCAGCGTCCTGTTCAGCGGTGTCACGCGGAATTCCCTGGTCGTTCTGCCGCTGG
Source organism: Gordonia sp. (in: high G+C Gram-positive bacteria) (assembly GCF_052106715.1). Classification (NCBI taxonomy): domain Bacteria; kingdom Bacillati; phylum Actinomycetota; class Actinomycetes; order Mycobacteriales; family Gordoniaceae; genus Gordonia; species Gordonia sp. (in: high G+C Gram-positive bacteria). The sequence goes on along the minus strand of NZ_JBQEDL010000037.1, from coordinate 19,475 downwards.
TCCTGGCTTTGCCCGCTGCGTTCGGGCCGGCTCCTCTCGTCGTGGTCACCCAGACGATGGTCGAGCTCGTGGTGATGGTGGCGATGGTTCGCGTGGCACCGCGTCTCGTCACGTGAATCCGACGGCCAGCGGCGCCGTGTCAATAAATATTGACAGCAGACTGGTTGTCAATATAACCTGACATCATGCACGACGATGAATCGACGACAGACGCGGCAGCCGTCGCGGGAGCAGCGGCCAGTGACGATCCCGGCGTAGGTCTGGGAACGGTCCGTGCGCTCCGCGCACTCGCTGACCGCCTCGAAGACGTCCACGTGGCCTCGGCCCGCACCATGGGGTGGAGCTGGCAGGCGATTGCCGATGTCCTTCAGGTCAGCCGTCAGGCCGTGCATCAGAAGCACTCACAACGAGAAGCCGCTCCGGCGGCCGGAAAGGACGGCAACGATGTTTGACCGTTTCTCGCGCGACGACCGCGCACTGTTCATGTTCGCCACTCAGGAGGCACGAGACCTCGGCCATCCTGCGTTCGGCAACGACCACCTGATCCTCGGCATGCTCTGCAACGCCCGAAACCCCATATTCGGCGTGCTCGGCGACCTGGGATTCACTCTCGACGGCGCCCGCAAGGTCGTCGCCGACTATCACGAAGACAACGACGAGCCGTCGACCCCCGACGTCGACAGTAGGTACGAAGACGATCGCGAGGCGCTCCGCAGTATCGGAATCGACCTCGATCGCGTCCGAGAAGCCGTGCAGTCGAAATTCGGCGACGATCTCGCCGACGGATGGGGCGAACGCGCCAGGCGTCCGGGACGTGGACGCGATTGCGGCGAGCGTCGTGGCCGCGGACCGCATGGACGTGGGCCCGGCTTCGGCGGCCGCGGGGCCGGCTGGGGTCCCGAAGATCAGCGACATGGAGCCGGCCCCCGCAGAGGCGAGGGTCCGTGGGGTGAAGGTCCGTGGGAAGGCGGCCCGTGGGAAGGCGGCCGGGGGCGCCGCGGCCCGCGCGGCCGAGGGCGCGCCCGAATGAACGGCCCGGTGCGCGATGCGCTCCGCTGCGCCGTCATGCTCGCACGCTCCCGAGGCGATGACCGAATCGGTGTCCCGCATCTGATGCTCGGGATCCTCGACGCGAACGACGACGCCTCCCGCTCCGTCATCGAGTCCGTCACCGACGTCGAGACGCTTCGGGCCAAGGTCCAGTCGATGTTGGAGCCCGCCGCAGTGTGAGGCCCTAGCGGGTGTGGCGCTCTGGCCTGGCCGGTCAGGTCAGGCCGAGTGCCACACCTGTGGCGACGGCCCATGCGAGCATCGCCATGCCGGTCGTCGCCAGTGATGGGATGAGGTCTCGGCCACGGGCGCCCGAGACGACGGGACGAACCGCGATGACGGCGAGTGGTGCGGCGATGAGTCCAGCGAAAGCGGCCGTCGTCGCGGGCACTAGCGCGATCGTCATCACGAACGGCAGTGCGAGTAACGAGGCGAACAGTCCGCGGGTGCCGTTCTCACCGAGCCGGACGGCGAGCGTGATCTTGCCCGATTCCCGGTCGGTCGGAATGTCGCGCAGATTGTTCACGACGAGGACCGCGCTGGAGAACGAGCCGACTGCGACCGCACACAAGCCGCCGATCCAGTCGACGCTTCCGGCCGTCACGAACTGGGTGCCGAGCACCGCGACGAGACCGAAGAACACGAATACGGCTACCTCACCGAACCCGAGGTAGCCGTACGGCTTCTTGCCGCCCGTGTAGAACCATGCGCCGGCGATGCACACCACGCCGACCGCGATGAGCCAGTAGGCAGTCGTGACCGCGATCGCGAGGCCCGCGAGGGCGGCGATCCCGAAACAGGTGAACGCCGCGGTTTTCACCGCGCCGGCGCGGGCGGCTTGGGAGCCGACCAGACGCATCGGCCCGACGCGGTCGTCGTCGGTGCCGCGTATCCCGTCGGAGTAGTCGTTGGCGAAGTTGACGCCGATGATCAGTGCGAGGGCGACGATCAGCGCCAGCGCAGCCTTCCACCAGGTCACGTCACCGAGATGGGCTGCCGATCCGACACCCGCCACGACGGGTGCGATCGCGTTCGGGAGCGTCCGAGGTCGAGCGCCTTGAATCCATTCGTTGACGGTTGCCACGTAGTAGAGCATGTCATGCGGTGGTGGGCCGTCGTCATCGGCCGGGACCGAAGACATGTGACTGCGAGTTTCCTACGATTGGGCGATACCTTCGAAACCGGTCTCATGCTGAGATTTTGCTGTGAAGATATCGCGCAAAGTTGCGGCCACGACGATGGCCGGGCTCATGGCCACGGGAGTGGCGGCACCGGCATGGGCCAGTGTTGATTTCAGCGGAGACCTCGTCCGCCACGCGGACGAGGGAGTCGTGGCCGACTCGTTCGGCGACGACCTGGACGATCTGAAACTGTGGGTCGACGACGAGACGCGGTCGGGCGCACTCGTCGTCGTCACTCCCGGTACCGCGGACACCGGTTTGGGCGAGCGGACAGCGGGGCTGACCGGCAATCGGGAGAACTGGATCGTCCGGTATCCCGAGTCGATCTGGCCGGTCAGTTCGGGCACGTCGGGTTCGCTGCTGCCGCTGTTCGCCCCCACCTACGACCACTCCAGAGGCAAAGGCGTCGACGCCAACGTCGCGATCATGCGGGCGTTGCGCGACGCCGATCGGGTCGTTGTCTACACGGGCTACTCCCAGGGCGCGGATGCGCTCGGAAACGCGGCCGAACGAGCGTACCGCGAGAGCCTGCTCGACGGGAACGACCTGATCCTGCTCGTCTCGGACCCGCGCGGTCCGTGGGGGCTCAAGCCGGGACTGCAGAAGATCCCGGGCACCGGAATGATCATGGCACTGGTCGGCGCCCAGAACGACGGTGCGCGTGATCCCGGGGACGCCGGTGGCGTACAGGTGGTCCAGGTGATCGTCCGGGGCGATCCTGTCGCGAACTGGCAGTGGGACCCGCTGCGTCCCATGTCGTCATTGCTGGTCGACGCCGCAGGATTCATCACCATCCATGCGGGCACCGGGGTGCACTCGTATGCGAATCTCCGCGGACTCACGCTGGACAAGAAGCTGTACAGCGCCGACGGCAACACGACGTACGAGGTGTACGACACCTACCACCCGCTGGCGCTGCTGAACTTGATGATCGCCGAAGCCCTCGGAATACCCGTCAGCGACGACCAACTCGCCGCGTGGGACCGCCAAGCCGAGCGCTTCTACCCGTTGCAGGACATCTCGCCGGAGACGGCGGCGCCAGGCGTGACGGTGGTCAAGGATCCGCCGACGCCGACGAGCACCGCTGCGCCTGAGGCCACGAGTGCCAAGCATCGTCTTCTCGGGGTCGACGGCCGTCAGGCCGAGGCGCCCGTCACCGTGAGCTCGACGCCCTCGGCCGCCACGTATGTCCCCCGTCACGCAGCACCATACGAGCCGCGTCATGCGGCTCCGGAAGCCGAGGAAAGCGCACCGGAAGGCCAGGAGAGTGGCGGTACCGCTGTGCCCGACACCGCTGTGCCCGAGACCGGCGGAACCGATGAAGCAGGCTCGGACGCGGTGCCGGAATCTGAAGCGCCAGAACCGGTAATGCCTGCCGCGGACACGACTGCACCGGACACAGGCAGTGATACGACCGATGGGGAGACCGCCGACGCGTCCTGACCTCAGCTCAGGAGCTGACGCAACCGTCTGCGATCCACTTTGCCGGGACCGCGGCGGGGGAGAGCATCGAGCACGAACACCTCGCGAGGTGCGGCGTACTTGTCCAGGCTCTCGGTGACCCGTTCGCGGACCTCGTCCAAGGTCGGCGGCGCCGCGTCGGGCGCCGGTACGACGGCGGCCACCACACGTTCGCCGAGCCGGTCGTCGGACAGTCCCACGACAGCACAGTCTGCGACGGTCGGCAGTGCACCGATCAGGGCTTCGACGATCTGCGGGATCACCGTGAGACCGCCGGTCGAGATCGCTTCGTCCGCGCGTCCCACGATCCGCAGGACGCCGTCGTCGACGACGCCGAGATCATCGGTACGGAACCAGCCGGGCTCGGCGAACGCCGGATGGTTCGGCAGGTTCCGGTAGCCGCAAGCGACGGTCGCGCCGCCGAGGAGCACCCGCCCGACTCCGTCGGCGTCCGGGCTATCGATGCGGACCTCGGTGCCGCGCAACGGAACACCGTCGTACACGCAGCCGCCCGCGGTCTCGCTCATCCCGTATGTCCGCACGATGGTCAGGCCTGCGTCCAGCGCCTGGCGCGCGAGTGGAGTCGGTGTGGCCGCGCCGCCGACGAGGATGGCGTCGAGTTCGGCCAGTGCCGCCGTGGCCTCCGGAGACTCGAGTGCCTTGCGCAACTGGACGGGCACCAGGGACGTGTAGCGGCGCGGTCCGTCGAGTGCGTCGACGGCCGGTCGGACACAAGCGGGGTCGAAGCCGGATGAGACGTCGACGATGACCGGGTCGTGTCCTGCGGCCAGTGACCGCAGCATCACTTGTAAGCCTGCGATGTGATGCGGCGGTAAGGTCAGCATCCACGCGCCGCGGCCGCCGAGGATCTCGGCGGTGGCGTCGGCTGACGCCCGCAACGTGTCCCGGGTGTGCATCGCACCTTTGGGACGGCCGGTTGTCCCCGACGTCGACACGACCAGTGTGACGGCGTCGTCGATCTGCGCGCCGGCACCGAGGCTCTCGACGAGATTACGTGCCTCGTTCGAGTCGGTGTCGGGGAGTGGCAGGTACGCGGCGTTGCCAGAGAGCAGAGCCGACAAATCCCGTCGTGCCTCAAGCACGGCAGGAGTGGACGGAAGCACCAGCGGTTGCAGGAGTCTCAGGACGGGTCCTTCGGTGTGGTTGACGGCGGAGGGAATGGATCGTCGTCGAATGGCCACGAGTTCCCGGCCAGGCGGTCTCGGACTCGCTGCACATCCTCCGCGCGCGGCAGTTCGTCCGTCACCTTGGTGATCTCGACCCCGATGTCGACCGTGTCCACTCCGTCAACGGCGCTGCCGGGAAGCAGGTCGCTCGCGACCTGCTTCACCTCGTCATCGGTGAGTTGACGACGAAGCAACGACAGGAGGGGAACGTAATCGCTCTGCGGAACTCCTTGCGGATAACCGGCGCGCAGCCACGAGCGGATCGTGCTGAGGAGCGATGAGCGGTCCATGTCGCGCTCGCTAGTCGGTCGCTGGGACTTCGAGGGCCAACGGCCAGCCTGCGGCCGCCAACCGCGACGCGACCTGATGCATTTCGTCGGAGGACGGGGCCTGCTCGGTGACGGCGTGGATCGCCTCCTGGATGCGTTCGGGCGTCGCCGGATTCTCGGTGCCGTACTCGACTGCGAGTTTGAGCACGATATCGGTGATCTCCGACTCGGTCAGGACCGGTTGGAGCAGTGCGAACAGTGGCGGGTAGTCGGCTGCGGGGACCCCGTCGGGATATCCGGTGCGAATCCAGTTGATGACGTTCTCAAACAGTGAAGGAGCCATGATGGTCGATGATCCTTTCAGATCACTTGTAAGCGAAGTCGGGGAAGATCCGCAGATCTAAGTAGTACAGAAGAGTCTGACGGGTCACCCAGAGGATGCCGACGACGATGATGAGGACGGCGAGCCCGACGAGCACGTACCCGAAGTATTTGAGCGCGGGGTTCTTTCTGCCGGTGCTGGTCGCGAGTTCTCCCTCGCCTGCGGCTTCGGCACGCATGCCGAGGGCGAACAGGGCAGGGATTCCGGCGCCGAGGAGTAGGCCTGCAGCGAGGACCTTCATGATGGATTCGACGATGTCCATGGGGGTGCCTTTCGAGGTCCGGAGGATCAGGCCTGTGTGGTCGTCGACGAGTCGGTCGACGTCGGAACCGGAGAGTTGCTCTCGTCGTCCCATTCGGAGTTGACGTTGCTGGCGTCGATCTTCTGCTGTTGTGCGCGCCAGTAGATGTAGCTCGACAGTGCGGCGAGGATCAGGAAGATCGCGATCGCGCCCGGTGCGCCGCCGATCAGGTGCGCGAGCCAGAAGCAGAGTGCGCCGACGACGGCGGCGGCCGGAAGCGTGGTGACCCAGGCGATCGCCATGCGGCCCGCGACGCCCCAGCGGACCTCAGCGCCCTTCTTGCCGAGCCCGCTGCCGAGGATCGAACCGGTCGCGACGTGCGTGGTCGACAGCGCCATACCTGCAACGGACGAGGTGAGGATGATCGCCGCAGAGGACGCTTCGGCCGCCATGCCCTGCGGAGCCTTGATCTCGACGAGCCCCTTGCCGAGAGTGCGGATGATGCGCCAGCCGCCGAGCCAGGTACCGAGAGCGATAGCGCTGGCACAGGCGAGGACGACCCAGAAGGGGAGGCCGTGGGCGACCGACGATGCATCGAGATGACCGGTGGCGATCAGGGCGAGGGCGATGACACCCATCGTCTTCTGTGCGTCGCCCGTTCCGTGGGCCAGCGACACCAGCGAAGCCGACGCGATCTGGCCGCGACGGAAGCCGCGCTCCTTCTTCAGTTCGGACATGCCATTGGTGATCGCATAGATGAGGAGCGTGCCGACCGCGGCGACGACGCAGGCGATGACCGGTGCGAACAGGGCGGGGACGATGATCTTGCCGAGGATGCCGTGCCAGTTGATTCCGGTGGAGCCGATCGCTGCGAGACCTGAACCGATGAGTCCGCCGAACAGGGCGTGCGAGGAACTCGACGGGAGGCCGAACAGCCAGGTGAAGAGGTTCCAGAGGATCGCGCCGATCAGGCCTGCGAAGATGATGATCAGCGCCTTGTTGGCGTCGAGCCCTTCGACCAGTGTTCCCGCGGAGTCGCCCGAAGTGTTCTGGATCTTCAGGACGTCTTTGGTGATCGTGGCGGCGACCTCGACGGAGAGGAAGGCGCCGACGAGGTTCAGGATGGCCGACAGTCCGACGGCGACCTTCGGTTTGAGTGCGCCGGTGGCGATCGATGTCGCCATAGCGTTGCCAGTGTCGTGGAAGCCATTGGTGAAGTCGAAGCCCAGGGCTGTGACGATCAGCAGCACCAGAATGATCATCTCTGCGGTCATGACGATAACTATGCGGCCGGAACCGTAGCATTCGTCAACTCGTGTGGGATAGAAAACACCGCTGCGAACTGCGAGTTTACCATCCATTCCGACGTATTCACGAAATGTTCACCGAAGCGACGGATGCGCGACATGGGATGTGTTCAGCGGTGCTGTCCGGCCGGGGTACGCCAGGTGTCGCGTAGATGAACACAATCGGGGCGTATCCAGGCTACGAGACGAGGCGGGCGTCCCGGCCAGAGCGTTCGGTCGGTGTGCAAGAATCGCGGAATGACGATGAAGCTGGGCATGCCTATCAACTACGCAGGCGACTTCCGCGAGACCATCGACAACCTGCGCGACTTCGAGGCCGTCGGTGTCCGACGAGTGACTGTCCCCGAGGCCTACAGCTTCGACGCCGTCAGTCAACTCGGTTATATCGCCGCGCGCACCGAGACGATGGAATTGCAGAGCGGCATCCTGCCCATGTATTCGCGAACCCCGACCAACTTGGCGATGACCGCGGCCGGGATGGACTACATCAGCAGCGGCCGCTTCATCCTCGGAATCGGAGCGTCGGGCCCCCAGGTCATCGAGGGATTCCACGGCGTCAAATACGACTTCCCGCTCGGCCGTGCCCGCGAGAACGCCGACATCTGCCGCCAGGTGTGGCGCCGGGAAAAGGTGGAGCACCGCGGAAAGTCGTACCAGGTGCCGTTGACCGAGGCGGATGGTGGATCGGGGCTCGGCAAGGCGCTCAAGATCATCAACCACCCGGTGCGGGACCGGATTCCGATGCTGCTGGCGGCGATCGGCCCGAAGAACGTCGAACTCGCGGCCGAACTCTACGAGGAGTTCCAGCCGTTCCTATTTCACCCCGAATACGTGGAGGAGGCTTTCGGGCCTGCTCTTGCCGCCGGTCGCGCCAAGCGCGACCCGTCGCTCGGCGAACTGGCGATCGTCGTCCAGACGTCGGTGCTCATCACCGACGACGCCGACAAAGCTGAGGCAGCACTCAACGCGGTCCGTCACCATTCGGCGCTGTACATCGGCGGCATGGGTGCGCGCGGCAAGAACTTCTACAACTCGCTGGTCCAACGCTACGGCTACGTCGACGAGGCGAAGCTCATTCAGGACCTCTACCTGGACGGTCGCAAGGATGAGGCCGCCGCTGCCGTACCGGACGAACTGGTCCGCGCGATGAGCCTCATCGGGCCGCGGTCGTACGTGCAGGAGAGGGTCGAGGCCTTCCGCGGCGCGGACGTCGGCGTCATTCTCGGAGCGCCGGCCGCGGCGACTCACACCGAGCGTGTCGAAGACATGCGCGTCCTCGCCGAAATCATCGGCTGAGTCGAGCCCTCCTGTCGGTCGAGCCCGTCCTGTCGGTCGAGCCCGTCCTGTCGGTCGAGCGGAGTCGAGACCGCTCGTCGTTTGCGCCGGCAGAACTCCGTTTGCTGCTGATCGAGCGGAGTTGAGATCTGTCTCGACTTCGCTCGATCAGCGGGGTGGGCCGTCAGTAGTAGTAGGGGTAGTCGTCCCAGTTCGGGTCGCGCTTCTCCAAGAATGCGTCGCGGCCTTCGACGGCTTCGTCGGTCATGTATGCCAAGCGGGTCGCCTCGCCCGCGAACACCTGCTGCCCCATCAATCCGTCGTCCGCCAGGTTGAAGGCGAACTTGAGCATGCGTTGCGCGGTCGGGGACTTCGAGTTGATCTTCCGAGCCCACTCGATAGCGGTCGACTCCAGTTCGGCGTGGTCGACGACGCGGTTCACCGCGCCCATCCGATGCATGGTCTCGGCGTCGTACGCCTCGCCGAGGAAGAAGATCTCGCGCGCGAACTTCTGGCCGACCTGCTTGGCCAGGTAGGCACTGCCGTAGCCGGCGTCGAAGCTGCCGACGTCGGCATCAGTCTGCTTGAAACGCGCGTGCTCGCGAGACGCGAGAGTCAGGTCGGCGACGGCGTGCAACGAGTGCCCGCCGCCGGCAGCCCAGCCGTTCACGACGGCGATCACGACCTTGGGCATGGTGCGGATGAGGCGCTGCACTTCCAGGATGTGCAGACGTCCGCCTTCGGCTTTCACACGTGCGGCGTCGACACTGTCGGACGTCGCGCCCTCCACATCCGAATCGTGGGTCGTCGCGTACTGGTAGCCGCTGCGCCCGCGGATGCGCTGGTCCCCACCGCTGCAGAACGCCCATCCGCCGTCCTTCGGCGACGGTCCGTTACCGGTCAATAGCACGGTGCCGACATCGGGCGAGCGGCGGGCATGGTCGAGAGTGCGGTGCAGTTCGTCCACGGTGTGCGGACGGAATGCGTTACGGATCTCGGGGCGGTCGAACGCGATACGCACGATGCCGTTCGCGCGCCCCTGCCCGACGTGGCGGTGATAGGTGATGTCGGTGAGGTCGTCGAAACCGGGCACCGGCTTCCACTGCGTCGGATCAAACGGAGCGTTCTGCGGGACAGTCATACAGTCGACCCTATCGTCGGCAGCTTGCCCGTCGACGTCGAGATCGGGCCGCACCGATAACCCAAGGCTGCTCGGTGACGTCCGACATAGTGCGGATACGGTGGGACGATGACGGAGACCTCCAAGCACAAGTGGGACATTCCTGCCACCGAAGAATCGCCGCTCGAGGGCGGTTTCCGTGCAGATCTGCAGATCACCACTGATCGCGGTGGCCCCACATACGGCGAGATGATCGAGCAGGTCCGGACCTTCATGGGCAAGGTGCGCTACGCCTGCCCGACCCACGAACTGGCCGACGAGATCATCGAGGATCTACGCAAACTCAACGCGAAGCTCGACACGATGCTCGTGGACGAGTGGACCAGCCCGTCGGGCACGCGTATCGACCTTCCGTCGCGCGGCAACATCACGCTGCCGCCGTACGAGGTCCGAGACGGCGGACCGGACGGCGTCGAAGCCGAGGTCCGGTTCGGCGACTTCCACCTCGGCGGCAACGGCGTCGCGCACGGCGGGCACGTCGCGGTCGTCTTCGACGACCTGGGCGGGATGGCGGCGGCGCTGAAAGTCGGCGGCGTGGCCCGGACCGCGTACCTCACGGTGAACTACCGGTCGCTGACGCCACTGAACACACCGCTGACCCTCAAGACCTGGGTCGAGACCCACGATGGCCGCAAGCTGTTCGTCAAGGGCACCTTGCACGAGGGCGATCGTCTCTGCGCCGAGCTCGATGCGCTGTTCATCCAGCTCAAGCCCGGACAGGCCTGATCGGGTCGGCGCACTCGATTCGCCGACTGGCCCGGAGTCGGCTCACTCCTCGACGGGCAACTGCCTGATCGGCACGGCAGGCGACCCACCGCCACGGCATGATCGGGTAGGTCCCGGACTACCACGCTGCCCGCGCCGACGACCGTGTTGCGGCCGATCGTCACGCCCGCGCCGACCGTCACGTTGGAACCGAGCCAACAGTTCTCTCCGATGACGATGGGTGCGGTCCGCTCGGCGCCTGCGCGGCGGAGTGCGTGATCTTCGACGGGATGCAGTGCGGTGGCGAGGTTCGCGGACGGGCCGATACGGACGTGGTCGCCGAGGGCGATCGGGCCGTCGTCCATGAGGAAGGCGTTCGCGTTGATGTAGACGCCTGTACCGATCGTGATGTTGAACCCGTAACTGCAGCGAAGGCGCGGAACGATCTCGGCTCCGTCACCGAACGCGGCGAACAACTCGCGGGCTATCGCCGCGCGAGCGTCGTGCTCGATTGCGCCGAGGGCGTTGAACCGGTCAACCGCGCGGCCGCAGGCGTCTCGCAACGCGCGTAGGTACGGTGTGTCGAAGTACCAGTCGCCCGAGAGCAGAGCCTGGACGTCCGTCATCAGTCGGTGAGTTCGTGCGCCTCGACGACGAAGCCTGCGGCACGGAGACGGTCGGCCAGGACGTCACCCATCGCAACCGCCGGAGTCAGGACGCCTGCACGGTCGGGAAGTGCGTCGCGGTCGAGCGCGAGGGCGAGCGAGCTCTCGCCGAGCATGACTGCGGTCGCCTTGTATCCGGGATCGCCGTGTGCGCGCATCTGCGATCGGTACCGACGGCCGGTGGTCGTACGCGTAAACGTCTGAGTGACGAAATGTCCTGCGTCGCGCGACTTCTCCGCCGGTCCCTCGCCGGGCTTGGGGAGAAGGTAGTCGAGGAGTTTGCGGGTGGGCCGGAAACTCATCGCGCCGAGGAAGGCTCCGGTGCCGATCGAGACGGCTCCCGCGAACAGTGCGGACAGGCCGGGGACGCCGCCGACCGCCATCGTCTCCTGATAACGGAATGCGTCACCGTACGCGCCGTCGAGCAGAGCGTTGGAACGGCGGACGATACGTGTGTTGTACGACGCCATGAAGAACGGTGCGAGCGTTCCGCGCAGCGACGGATCCACTTTGCGTGCGTCGACGGGGGAGATGTCGCTCGGCTCGGAGTTCATTCCGGCCCGCGGAGTGTCGCCGGGGCCGCCGGACAACGCCTGCGGATTCAACAGGAGACGACGGGTCTGCGCGTCCTTCGCCTGATCGGCGACTACCCGGACCGAGTCCACGGTGCCGCCCGACGCGCCGCCGCGCATCGAGGTGAGCACCATCGTCGTGTCGGTCATCTCGCCTGCGCCGTCCTCGCTGACCTTCTTGTGCAGGACGTACGCACCGAGATCAGAGGGGACCGAATCGAATCCGCAAGCGTGGACGATCCGTGCACCGGAACTCCGCGCCGTGTCGTCGACCTTGTCGATGGAGAACCGTACGAACGGTATCTCTCCGGTCAGATCGACGTAGTCGGTGCCTGCGGAGGCCGCTGCGACCACCAGATTCTCCCCGTAGCGCAGGTACGGGCCCACTGTCGTGCACACGACCTGGGTGCGGGCGCACATCGCGTCCAGTGATGCGGGAGAATCCGAGTCGGCGACGATCAGCGGCCACGCCGCCGCATTGTCGCCGAGTCTGCGACGGACTGCCGCAAGCTTGGTCTCCGATCGGCCGGCCAGCGCCACCTTGGTGTCCGACGGTCCGTGCTGTGCGAGGTACTTGGCGGTGAGTTCGCCGACGAAACCTGTTGCTCCGTAGACGACGACGTCGAATTCGCGACTCATGGAGTCGAGCCTAGCCGGGTAACGTCGCGCTTGGGAGGGACGTGAGACGGCGACGTGTCAGATGGCCGGCTTCAGACGGTCGGTCCGAGCACGAACCCGTCGACGCCGACGATGTCCCACCACTGCGGACGCCCGCGTAATGATTCGCGGCGGGACGCAGCCGCGGTAGAAGCTCATGCGTCGACGCCACAGCGCGCGGCATAGTGTGTCAGCCATGAATCCGTCCACCTTGCAGGCCAGAGTGATCGTCGACGAGATGATCCGGTGCGGCGTCCGTGACGCCGTCCTGTGTCCGGGCTCGCGCAATGCGCCCCTGGCCTTCGCGCTGCACGCCGCGCACCAGCAGGGGCGCCTTCGCCTGCATGTTCGTATCGACGAACGTTCCGCAGGGTTTCTGGCGCTCGGTCTCGCGGTCGCAGCGAAGACCCCGGTGCCGATCGTGATGACCAGTGGCACAGCCGTGGCCAATGTGAGCCCCGCCGTCTTCGAAGCCAATTACGCGCGGGTCCCGCTCGTCGTCGTCAGCGCCAACCGGCCGTACGAACTGCTGGGCTCCGGCGCGAACCAGACCGTCGAGCAGTTCGGCATCTTCGGTACCCAGGTCCGAGCAACCATCAGCCTCGGGTTGGCCGAACGGGACCTCGACACGAACTCCCAGTGGCGATCGGCCGTCGGGCGCGTCCTCGCGACGGCGCGTGGCGCCCGTACCGGGAACGCGGGCCCCGTCCAGTTCGACATCCCGCTCCGCGAACCGCTCGTCCCCGACGCCGACGACGACCCCACCAAGGACCTCGCCGACCTCGAGGCCGGCAAGTTCGCGGGTCGACCCGACGATGATCCGTGGACCAATGCGCCCGTCGGGCGCCTCGACATCCCCCTCGAGATCGACCTGTCGCGCGACACCGTCGTCGTATCCGGACACGGTTCGGGAGTTCACCCGGAACTCGCGGACCTTCCGACCGTCGCCGAACCGACTGCGCCTACTCCTCAAAATCCTTTGCACCCGTTGGCGTTACGTGACCTGAAGCCGAAGCAGGCCATCATCTGCGGGCGGCCGACCTTGCACCGCTCGGTGTCCAGACTGCTCGCCGACCCGTCCGTCGACGTGTACGCGCTCACCACCGGGCCGCGCTGGCCCGACGTGTCCGGCAACGTCTGCGCCACCGGAACCCGCGCGTACCCGTCCGCGGAGCCTCGTCCCGCATGGCTCGACGAGGCACGGGCTGTTCATCGACGCGTCGTCGCCGCTGTGGACGCCGAACTCGACGGTGCAGACACCACGACCGGGCTTCATGTGGCCCGCACGGTCTCGTCGGTCATGGCACCCGGCGACCGTCTGGTCGTCGGTGCGTCGAACCCCGTCCGCGACATCGCGCTCACCGGGCGGATCTCCGAGGGCGTCACCGTGATGTCCAACCGGGGAGTCGCGGGTATCGACGGCACCAACGCCACCGCCATCGGTGCGGCTCTCACCGCGGGCCCGCGGCAGCGCACCGTGGCGCTCATGGGCGACCTCACTTTCATCCACGACGCCACGGGCCTGCTCATCGGTCCAGCGGAACCGCGGCCACACCACCTCCGGATCGTCGTCGCGAACGACGACGGCGGCGGGATCTTCAGCCTCCTGGAACAGGGCGACCCGCGTTTCGACACCGGCGACTACACGGGTGTCTACGAGCGGGTCTTCGGCACGCCGCACCGCACCGACCTCGCTGCTCTGTGCGCCGGATTCCACATCGGACACCGTCGCGCCGACCTCGCCGAGATCCCCGGGATCCTTGCCGAACCCGCGCCGGACGGTGGAATCGAAGTCGTCGAGGTCGCTACCTCTCGCGACGGCCTCCGTGCACTCCACGACCGGATCGTCGCACGACTCGACCTAACGGACCGGTAACCTCACATCTCATGACAACCACCGTGCAACGGCGTGTGCAGATCACACTCGCCGCACTCGGCGTCGTCGTGACGTTGATCGGGGCGGTCATCGTCGCTGGCGCCTATCGCAACGACGCCAAGATCGATGCGAACAAGGCTACGGCGGTCGCGGAGGTCATCTCTGCAGACCGGCTGCATGCGGCCGTCAACTTCGTCACGCCCGACGGGGTCCTCCGCAACCCGGAACTCGGGCTGCTGTATCCGACGCGGCTGTCCACGGGACAGCGCATCCTCGTCGACTACGACGCATCCGATCCCGACACCCTCGCGCGGCCCGCGGATCGCGGAGCGTCGCTGTCGATCGCTCCTGCACTCTCCGTTGTCGGAGCAGGATGGATAGTCGTGATCGTCCTCATGCTCGGCGTAGCCGAGGTCGGCCGCCGGACGCGCCGCAGATAGTCTCGACGCATGAGTGGAGACCGCGCGGGCCTGGACAAGAAGCCGTCCGAAGTAGCCGAGATGTTCGACGGCGTCGCCAAGCGCTACGACATCACCAACACGGTCCTCTCGTTCGGACAAGACCGACTCTGGCGGCGCAACACCCGCAAGGCGCTCCGACTTCGTCCGCGCGACGTGGTCCTCGACCTCGCCGCGGGCACCGCAGTCTCCACGGAGGAACTCCGCGCCTCCGGAGCGACCTGCGTCGCCGCCGACTTCTCCCTCGGCATGCTCCGCGCGGGTGCGCGGCGGGACGTCGCCAAGGTGGCCGCCGACGCGCTCCATCTGCCGTTCGCGAGCGAATCGTTCGACGCTGCGACGATCTCCTTCGGCCTGCGCAACGTCAACGACGTCGACCTCGCGCTTCGGGAACTGCGGCGCATCCTCAAGCCAGGCGGCCGACTCGTCATCTGCGAATTCTCGACCCCGACGTGGCGTCCGTTCCGAACCGTCTACATGGAGTACCTGATGAAGGCGCTGCCTGCGGTCGCGACCCGAGTCTCCAGCAACCCCGCTGCCTACGTCTATCTCGCCGAGTCGATTCGAGAGTGGCCGGATCAGGAGGGGTTGGCGGCCCGGCTGCGCGCGGCGGGCTTCGCCGATGTCGGCTGGGCGAATCAGACAGGCGGGATCGCGGCGATCCACCACGGAGTCCGCAACTGAACGACGCAGGCCAGGGGGGCGTTCGCAGGTGTAGCCCTCAGGTGAACGGGGGACGGGACTCGACCTTCGATGCCGTCCGGCCCGCGGTTCGCCACGCGCGGGCGATCACATCGGTGTCCTCGGGCGTCAACAGGTTGCCCATCACGCGCACCACCGTCGCCATCAAGGTCGCCGAACGGATACCGGGGCGGCCGAGCAACGGAACGGTCTGGGGGAGCGTCAGCAGCCCCGCCGCGCGACGGGCTGCGGCGAAGACCGCGCCGTACTCGCGACGAAGGTGCGCCGGCCACGCGTCGGAGTAGTCGCTCGCCGAGTCGAGCATCGAGACGGCGGCTTCGGCGGTCTCGAACGCGTAGTCGATGCCCTCCCCGTTCAACGGGTTCACGCACGCGGCGGCGTCGCCGATCAACATCCAGTTCGCGCCGGCCACACCGGAGACCGCGCCGCCCATCGGCAGCAGCGCCGACGTGATCTGTTCGGGCGGACCCGCCAACGACCACTCGCCGCTCACCATCTGCGCGTAGTTCTCCAGCACGGGACGCAAGGCCATCGATGCCGGTCGTCGGGCGGTGGCCAACGCGCCGACGCCAACATTCACCAGGCCGTCGCCCAAGGGGAACACCCAGCCGTAGCCGGGCAGCAGTTCACCGTCCGGACCACGCAGTTCCAGGTGGGACCCCATCCACTCGGAGTCCGATCGGTCCGAGCGCGCGTACGACCGCGCGGCGACGCCGTATGCGGTGTCACGGTGCCATTGCCGACCCAACGATTTGCCCAGCCTCGAACGGACTCCGTCGGCGACGATGACGTTCCTCGCGGTTATCTGACGGCGTTCGCCGTCGCGCACCACGGTCACCGATTCGATGCGATCACCCGTCATCTGGACGCCGATCGCTTTCGCGCCTTCCACCATGTTCGCGCCTTGATCTACTGCGAAGCGGCGGACGGCGTCGTCGAGCTCCATCCGCGGCACCGCACTGCCGACCGGGCCGAACGGCGACGACGGCCACGACACACGCCGACTGGCGCCCCAGCCGTTCAGCTCGAGTCCGCGAATACGTGGACGGTCCGCCAGGAACTCGTCCATCCCGAGTGAGTGCATCGCCGAGTACGCCCGTGGAGTCAAGCCGTCCCCGCACGTCTTATCGCGGGGAAACACCGCGGCGTCGAGCAGCGCGACGTCGACGCCTCGTCGCGCCGCGTGCGCGGCGGCGGCGGCGCCCGCCGGACCTGCACCGACCACGAGTAGGTCGGTGCTCTCCGGAATCACGGTGGGAGGTTTGTCGTCGCCGGGCGTCACGGTCGTCACCCGACCAGTATGTCGTCCGCCGCCAACGGTTACGCTGCTGGTGTGCAGCGCCGTCCGAACCGTGGCGGCACGAACGGAACGAAGTGGGGCTCGAACAGCCGTGAAGTCAACATTCGCCGGACTGGACCTCGGAACAGGTGAGTTCGCAGGCCAGGTTCGCGCCTCGCTCGCCGACGTCGAAGACCTGCTGCTCAGTGAACTGTCGTCGGGCGATGAGATCCTCACCGAGGCGGCGACGCACCTCGCCAAGGCGGGTGGCAAACGGTTCCGGCCGATGTTCGCGATCCTGGCCTCCCATTTCGGGGCGGAGCCGCAGAACCGCGACGTCATCACCTCGGCGACGGTCCTGGAGATGACACACCTGGCGACGCTCTACCACGACGACGTCATGGACGAGGCTCCGCTCCGACGCGGCGCGCAGTCGGCGAACGCTCGGTGGTCGAACTCGGTCGCGATCCTCGCGGGCGATTTCCTCTTCGCCCGCGCCTCGCACCTCGTATCGACTCTCGGTCCCGATGCGGTCCGCATCATCGCCGACACTTTCGCCGAACTCGTCACCGGTCAGATGCGGGAGACCGTCGGTGCTCAAGGGTCCGACCCCGTCGAACACTATCTGCGTGTCGTGTGGGAGAAGACGGGCTCGCTGATTGCCGCGGCCGGCCGTTTCGGAGCCATGTCGGCGGGCGCCGACGAGACCACGACGCAGACTCTGACCCGTCTCGGCGACATCATCGGCACCGCGTTCCAGGTGTCGGACGACATCATCGACATCACGTCCGTGACCGGCGACTCCGGCAAGACTCCCGGCACCGATCTGCGCGAAGGCGTTCACACGTTGCCGGTCATCTACGCGCTCAACGACGCCGCGGGCTCGGAACGACTGGCCGAGCTCCTCGTCGACTCCGCGACCGACGAGCCTCGCGCGGTCACCGACGATGCGGAGGTCGACGAAGCACTGCGGCTACTCGTCGACTCGGACGGGATGGCAGCCGCACGCGCCAAGTTGCAGGGAATGGCCGACGATGCAGCCGCCCTCTTGGCAACACTTCCGGCGGGGGACGCGAACGACGCGTTCATGTCACTGGCGCGCTACACAGTCGACCGGATCGGCTGAGACACGGCTATCACGGCAGGCAAGGAACTGAACGCCCGCTCCGTACGTTTGAGAAGATAGACATTCTTCTACTGCCACAGGAGGCACGGTGCATTTCAACGGGCTCAAGACGGCTGCGTTGATGGGTGCGATGTCGGCGATCATCGTCGGCATCGGAGCGGCTTTCGGAAACAAGACGATTCTGATCGTCGCAGTGGTTCTCGCAGTGGGCACCAACGCATACGCCTACTTCAACAGCGCCAAGCTGTCACTCAAGGCGATGCATGCGCAACCGGTCACTGAAGTGCAGGCGCCTGCGCTCTATCGGATCGTCCGCGAGTTGGCGACCGACGCGCATCAACCGATGCCCGCTCTCTATATCAGTCCTACGGAGTCGCCGAACGCCTTCGCGACGGGGCGGAACCCGAAGAACGCCGCGGTCTGCTGCACATCCGGGATCATGAACCTGCTCGCCGAACGCGAACTTCGCGCAGTCCTCGGACACGAGCTGTCGCACGTCTACAACCGCGACATCCTCATCAGCTCCGTCGCGGGCGCGATGGCCGCGGTCATCACGGGTCTGGCGAACATGGCGATCTTCATGGGCATGTTCGGCGGCGGCAACCGTGACAACGGACCGAGTCCGATCGCGATGATCCTCGTGTCTCTCCTCGGCCCGATCGCCGCGGCCGTCATCCAGATGTCGGTCTCACGTGCGCGCGAGTTCCAGGCCGACAAGTCCGGCGCAGAGCTCACCGGTGATCCGCTCGCACTGGCCTCCGCACTTGAGAAGATCTCCGGAGGCGTCCAGGCCGCGCCCTTGCCGCCGACTCCCGACCTGACGACCCAATCCCACATGATGATCGAGAGCCCGTTCCGGGCCGGCGAGAAGCTTTCGCGCTTCTTCTCCACCCACCCGCCGACGCAGGAACGCGTCGCACGCCTGCAGGCGATGGCGCGCGATATGGGTCAATAGACGCACCGCATCAACGCCTGGCAGTTGTTGAACGGCACCCGCCTAAGGAGAGGTGTGGGCCAGAGGAAAAGACTAGCGGTAGTTCACAAACTGCAACGCGATCCCGAAATCCTCACCCTTCAGCAACGAGATGACGGCCTGCAGGTCGTCGCGCTTCTTGGAGGAGACGCGGAGCTCGTCGCCCTGAATCTGCGCCTTGACGCCCTTCGGGCCTTCGTCACGGATCTTCTTGGAGATCTTCTTGGCGTGCTCGGAGTCGATGCCTTGCACGATGTCGCCGGAGATCTTGAAGGTCTTCCCGGAGGCGACGGGGTCACCCGCCTCGAACGCCTTCAGCGAGATGTCGCGGCGGATGAGCTTCTCCTTGAACACCTCGAGTCCTGCGAGCGCACGCTCTTCGGTGTCGGAGGTGAGAACGATCTTCTCTTCGCCCGACCAATCGAGGCCGGTGTTGGTGCCGCGGAAGTCGTACCGCTGGGACAGTTCTTTACCCGCTTGATTGAGGGCGTTGTCGACCTCCTGGCGGTCGACCTTGCTCACGATGTCGAATGAGGAATCAGCCATGCACCGAACAGTACACGGGTGCCTGAACAGCGGATTTGCATGGACACGGGAGAGTCGTTGTATTCTAGTCGCCGTTGCCTTCACCGGGCGTCCGTGCGAGCGGAGCATGGTCCGGGACAGGGTTGACATGGCAGATTGCCCGAGCGGCCAAAGGGAGCGGATTGTAAATCCGTCGCGCAAGCTACATAGGTTCGAATCCTATATCTGCCACCAGCGAGTGGACTCGTGCGGGCTCGTGGAGACCAGCGGTTTTGGTTTCTCAGTGTCCGTATGTGTAACCTCGTTGAGGCTCTTGACTAACGGTGACGGGGACGTCTCCGGCTGTTGAGGCACGCCCCCTTAGCTCAGTCGGTAGAGCGTTTCCATGGTAAGGAAAAGGTCGA
>NZ_JBQEDL010000036.1:0-32610 GCF_052106715.1 Gordonia sp. (in: high G+C Gram-positive bacteria) | reverse complement strand
GAAACACTACGTGCCGCAGGGCTGGCAGGTTCTGACCGGCGGCGAATGGATCGAGGACAACCCCGGATACGGCCTGGTTGTGCACCCACCGGTCGGCAAGTGGCTGCTCGCGGCCGGCGAATCGATGTTCGGGTACGGTCCGATGGGCTGGCGAGTCATGTCAGCGGTGTCCGGTGTGCTCATCGTCCTCGCGGTCTATCTCACCGTTCGACGCCTGGCCCGGTCGACACTGGTCGGAGCACTCGCGGGCGTTTTCGCGATCTGCGACGGCGTGCTGTTCGTACAGTCCCGGATGGGGATGCTCGACATCTTCCAGGCGTTGTTCGTGGTTCTCGCGTTCGCCGCCATCGTCGCCGACCGCGATCAGATGCGGGCCCGCATGCACCGGGTGTGGTCGCAGGGACGGATCGACGACGCCCCCTTCGGCCCGCGGTTCGGTTTCCGCTGGTATCGGTTCGCTGCGGGCGTGATGCTCGGCCTGGCGTGCGGCACCAAGTGGTCCGGCCTCTACTTCGTCATCTTCTTCACTCTGCTCTCACTCGGGTTCGACGTAGCGGCCCGCCGCGCCTACCACGTCCGACGTCCCTGGGTAGGAGTGCTGCGGCGCGACCTGTTCCCGACGGGTCTGTCGTTGGCGATGATGCCGATCGGCATCTATCTGGCGACGTTCGCCACCTGGTTCGCGTCCGAGACTGCGGTGTACCGCTACGTAGTGGGAACCGAAGTGGGGACCGGCGGCACTTTCGGCTGGGTGCCCGCGGCATTGCGATCGCTGTGGTATTACGAGTCGGGCATCCTGGAATTCCATGCTGGCCTGACGAATTCGGCAGGTAACCACCATCCGTGGGAGTCCAAGCCCTGGACGTGGCCGATGAGCCTTCGGCCGATGCTGTACGCCATCGACTACGGTCCCGACCAGTGCGGCGGCGGCGACTGCGTGCGAGCTCAGATGCTGATCGGAACGCCTGCCCTGTGGTGGCTGACGTTCCCGATGATCGGGTGGGCGCTCTGGCGGATCGCGGCGCGTCGCGACTGGCGTTATGCGGCAGTCCTCGTCGGCTACGCGGCGGCCATCGTCCCGTGGTTCGCCGAGCTCGACCGCCAGATGTACTTCTTCTATGCGACGGCGATGGCCCCGTTCCTGATGATGGGGTTGGCGTTGTGCTGCGGTGACCTGCTTGCCTGGGCCAACCGCAGCAGACGATCGGAGAAACAGACCCTCGCCGTCCTCGCAGTCGCGGTCTTCGCGGCGTTGGTGATCGCGAACTTCGTCTGGCTGTGGCCGATTCTGACCGGTGCGCCTATCTCGAACGTCGAATGGGGTCGTCAGATGTGGCTGCCGAGTTGGTCGTGACGACCCTCGAGCGGGCCGTGTCGGCGGCCGCCAACCACAGGGCGAGCGCCACCACGAGCACGCCGCCGGTCACGGCGAAGGCCGGACCGTAGCCCCAGCGGTCGGCGATCAGTCCCGCGGCGAGCGGGCCGCTGACCGCACCGAGGTCCGAGGCCATCCCGTAGGCCGCCAACGCCGATCCTCCGCGTTCGCGCTCGGCGAGTAAGTCGCCGAGTGCGGCCTGGTGCGTCGGCGCGAACAGACCGGATCCGATCCCGGACACCGCCGTCAATGCCAGCACCACATAAATGGACGGCGACCAACCGAGTGCGAGCGTCGAAGCCGCAGCGATGATGAGGCCGGGGATCATCACGGGGCGTCGCCCGAACCGGTCCGACAGTCGACCCGACACCACGATCGCGACGATGTTGCCTGCCGCGTAGCAGGCGAGCACGATGCCCGCCCACCTCGCGGACTGACCAAGACTCTGTTCTACGAACAGCGGGACGATCGCCACTCGGACACCGATCGACGCCCACCCCTGCGCGAAGTTGGACGCGATGATCGCCCGGTACTCGGGCCATCGGAGCGCTTCGAAGAAGCCTGCGGCGGATTTCGGCGCGTGTTCCGTCGGTCTGGTCACAGGCGGCGGCGCGGGCGGCATCGCGAACGCGACGACGGCTGCGGCGATGAGCAGTGCGATCGCGTAGACGACGAACGGCACGCGGAGCCCGAAGTCGACCAGGGCGGTGCCGACGAGTGGCCCGGCGAGGTTTCCGACGAGGAAGCCTGCCGAGTAGTAGCCGGACGCGCGGCCGCGGATCTGCGGCGGCGCGAGCCTGATGAGCAAGGCCATAGCCGACACTGAGAACATCGTCGACCCGATGCCGCCTGCCGCGCGGAACACCAGCAGCTGCCAGTAGTCCTGTGCGAATGCGCACGCCAGGGTGCTGAGCGCGACGATCAGGAGGCCGGTCAGGTAGATCCGGCGCTCCCCCAGCTTGGTGACGAGACGGCCGGTCGCGGGCGCGAAAGCCAACCGCATCATCGCGAAGGCCGACACGACGACGCTGGCTGCGGTGACACCGACGCCGAAGTCGCTGGCGAAGATCGGGAGGGCGGGGGCGATGAGCCCGTAACCGAGCGCGATGACGACGTTCGCCGCCAGCAGGACCCATAGCCCGCGCGGGAGCTGCTTCACACCTCAGAGAGTAGCGACGGGCGCCGACCGGAAGGTCAGCGACCGTCGCGTCACCGTCACTTGCGGACGATCATCACCGGCACATGCGCGTGGTGGAGCACCTTCTGACTGCGCGAGCCCAGGAGCAGTCCGGTGAATCCACCGCGACCGCGGCTGCCCATCACGATCAACGATGCGCCGTCGTTCGCTGCATCAAGGATCGCCTTGGCTGGCTCTTCGGGAATCACGACACGGTTCACTTCGACGTCCGGGTAATCCTGCGAGTAGCCGGACATCCGCTCGGACACGGCTTCGACGGCCTGGCGGGACATCTCGTCGATCTCGCCCTGGTCGAGCCCGAAGCCGTGCAGAGCGTCGGCGTCCAGCGGCGTCCAGGTGTGGACCGCGGTCAGCGGCAGGTTGCGGATACCCGCCTGTCGGTATGCCTCGGCGACGGCGGGGTCGCTGATCGCGGAGTCGTCGACGCCGACGACGATCGGACCGTCGCTCGAGGCCGACCCGGCAGGCACGACCACGACGCGCCCCTTGGCGTGGGCGGCGACGCTGGTGCTGACCGATCCGAGGAACAGCCCTTTCACGCTGCCGAGGCCACGGGTCCCGAGCACGATAATGTGCGCGTGCTCACCGACCTCGAGCATGACGCGCGCAGCGTCGCCTTCGACAATCGATCCGGACACCTCGATGTCGGACGACACGGCACGGGCCACTTCGGCTGCCTTCTGCACCGCAGCCGTCGCTTCGGCTCGGATCGCGTCGATCACGTCCTGCGGGATCACTAGACCAGGGGCGTAATCACTGGTCGTCGACGTGTACGCGGCCACGATCTTCAGGGGGAGACGTTCGGCTGCCGCGGCGTCCGCCGCCCATTTGACTGCGTCCGCCGACGCGTCCGAACCGTCCACACCGACCAGGATCAAGCTCATCGCGAATGCACTCCTTCTCAGCAAGGGCCGGGTTACCGCGACTCGGCACCCTTTCGGCCTCATATCCATTCTGTCGCAATCACTCCCGAATTGCATGGACACGGTCCGGTCGATTGCTCCCCGGTAGGCTGGTCTCACTGCCCGAATCCGTCACCAGGAATCTGCCATCACCAGGAATCGTCAATGACCTCCCCGCTCCACACCGGTCCCGCCCGCGACGCCGCCGTACACGTGCTGATCACGTTCGCAGTCGGCATCGTGCTGTTGGTCGTCGCCCTCAACACGTCGGGCGGGGTGCACGATGCGTTCATCATCGCCGGCCCGATCGCCGTCGGCCTCGGAGCGATCTCCGCGATGGTCCGCACCGCACTCGCCTGGCGCGCGAACGTCGGTTGGCAGGTCTGGCAGGGCGCATCGTGGTTCCTCCTCGCCGTCACCGTCACCTGGGTGTTCGGCGCGGTACCCGCCCTCGTCACCTAGGCGTGCGCCGCGGAAACGATTCAGCTCGGAGCGGGCGGTGGGACCTGCGCGTCGAGGCTCAGCTCTTCGGCGTCGAGGCGGTCAAGTGCGACGGTCAGTGCGCTGGAACTATAGGCCCCGGACTCGCTGAGTTCGAGGAGTCGTCGTCGTTGTTCGACGACGATGAGCCGACGCACGCGCCGCATCTGTTTCGCGGCCTCCATGCGTCTGTCCAGTCGGGTCTCGTCGAGGTCACCGAGCTCTTCGTCCCCGTCGGGGGCCTCGAGCCGTCTGACGGTCTCGATGGTGCGCGCGAGTTGCGGATCGGCCCCGCACGCGTCGGGTTCGCGCATGACGCGGCTGCTCACCGCGGCCAACTCTCGTCCGATCGCGCGACGCTGATCGGTCTCCTGCGCTGCATGGTCGGGTAGTCGCATCCACTTGACGAACGCGCCGAGGGTGCCGCCTTGAATCAGCAGCGATCCGACAGCTACGAAGAAGGCGAGCAGGACGAGCATCGACCGATACGGTGTGTCCGACGGCAACGTCTGGGCCGCCGCGAGTGTCACCACTCCGCGCATACCCGCCCAGACCACGACGAATCCCTCGCGCGTCCCGATCGACTCGGTCCGGTAGTACACGATGTCGGCGAGACGACGGTCGATCCGGTTCTGCACCAGACGTGTGCGACGCCGACCGAGATGCTCCGAGCCCGCAAGGTCGCTCTGCAAGCGGGCCAGGTGATCCTCGCTGGCGATCACTCGCTGCGCACGACGTTCGGTCCAGTGCACGAGCGGGATCACGAAGACCAGGCGGATCAGCAACAGCAGGACGAAGCCGACGGCGGCGGGCCAGGCCGCGTGCCAGATCGTCTCGCCGCTCTCGTGGACGTCGAACACGAGGTTCTTGAGTTCGAGCCCCATCAGAAGGAAGACGCTGCCCTCCAAGAGGAGTTCGACCATCCGCCAGTTCTGCACGTCGGACAGGCGATGTGCAGCAGTCAGGTGGCGGACCGCCCCACGACCGGCGACGAGGCCCGCCGCGACCGCTGCCACCAGTCCGGAGCCCTCGATGAGTTCGGTCGGCACGTATGCGACGTACGGAGTCATGAACGAGACCGCCGTGGCCACGGCCGGGTTGGCGATCTTCGCGCGGACCCGGACGAATACCCAGCCGACGACGCAGCCGACGGCGACGGCCGCGATCACCGTCCACACGAACGAGATCGCCACTCCCCACAACGAGACGCTCGCCGCCATTGCTGCGATCGCCGCGCGCAGCAGCACCAGAGCGCTCGCATCGTTGAAGAGGCTCTCGCCACTGAGGACCGTGATCAGCCGGTTGGGAGCCCCGACGCGTTTGACGGTCGTCGTGGCGACGGCGTCGGTCGGACTGAGGATCGCACCGATCGCGACACCGGTCGCGAAGTCGGCCTCCGGCAGGATCCACATGAACACCGCGCCCAGCCCGAGGGCACTCACGATCACGAGTACCACCGACAGTCCGCTGATCGCGCGGAAGTCACGTTTGAACTCCATCGACGGCATCGCCACGGCCGCGGCGTACAGCAACGGCGGGAGGACGCCCATCAAGATGATCTCGGGATTGAGCGAGATCCGCGGCACCTCGGGGAAGTAGCTGACGATGACGCCAAACGTCACAAGCAACAGCGGCGCCGCGATGCGCAGGCGAGGTGCGAGAAGGTTGGCACCAGCGATCGCAAGCACACACAGGACGACGATGAGGACGAGTTCCACCGTGCCATTGTCCGGTATCGACACGTCTCGTGCCTACCCATCGCATGTGATCGGCGCCACCGATGTCCGTCACGGACCATTGTGTCATCGGGCATTGACAAGATCAATGATTGATGTCACGGTTGTCTCAACGAGGTTCACTCGGCCGGTCGTACCAGCCGGGACCAGCAGAGGAGATGTGAGATGACTTCGACGCAACCGCGGCAGAGCACCACGTACCAGCCGCCCGCGAAGCAGGATGACAAGCTCGATTACGAGCAGGTCCTCGACGACCTGTCGGCGGCGTCGGTCCACCGCAACTTCGATCCCTACATCGACATCGCGTGGGACTCCCCCGAGATGAAGGTCGTCCCCGACGATCCCCGCTGGATCTTGTCGTACACCGTCGACCCGATCGGCCGTCACCCCTGGTACCAGTCGTTGCCGGAGTCCGAGCAGATCCGTCTGGGCATGTGGCGTCAGGCGAACGTCGCAAAGGTCGGCCTGCAGTTCGAGTCGATCCTCATCCGCGGACTCCTCCAGTACTCGGACCGTCTTCCCAACGGAGACAAGCGCTTCCGCTACACCACGCACGAGGCCAAAGAGGAGTGCAACCACACTCTGATGTTTCAGGAGCTCGTGAACCGCATCGGCATGAAGACTCCCGGCATGCGTCGCCCGCTTCGTGCGACCTCGCCGATCATCCCGCTGTTCTCGACGCTCCTGCCGACTGTCTTCTACTTCGGCGTGCTCGCGGGAGAAGAACCGATCGACCACATTCAGAAGGACTTCCTGCGTGGCAAGGACGGTCTGCACCCGGCGATGTCGGCGGTGATGGAACTGCACGTCGCCGAAGAGGCCCGGCACATCTCGTTCGCACACAACCACCTGCGTACGACGATCCCCAAGAAGGGCCGGTTCACCAAGTTCGTGTTGTCGATCGTGATGCCGATCGTCATGCGCGTCCTGTGCAACGCGATCGTCGTCCCGCCGCCGGAGTTCCGCAAGGAGTTCAACGTTCCGCGCGAGGTCATGGACGACATCTTCTGGGGCTCGGACGAGTCGAAGGTCTTCCTGTCCGGCGTATTCGGCGACGTCCGGATGCTCGCGGACCAGTGCGGTCTGATGAACCCGGTGTCACGTCGGGTCTGGCGCGCTCTCGGCATCGACGGACGTAACTCGCGGTTCCGCAGCGAACCCGCGTACACCGCGAGCTGACACCGGTGCCCCACGTCATCACACAGGCGTGTTGCGGCGATGCCTCGTGCGTCTACGCATGCCCGGTGAACTGCATACATCCCACCCCCGACGAGCCGGACTTCGGCATCGCGGAGATGCTCTACGTCGACCCGGCGACGTGTGTCGACTGCGGCGCATGCGTGTCCGCGTGCCCGGTCGGCGCCATCGTCCCCGGGCACCGGCTCCCCGACGCTTCGGAACGGTTCGCCGACGTCAACGCCGCACACTACGGTCACGTGCAGGACGGCGTCGCCCGGTTTCCCGTGCCGCACGACAAGCGGCTGCCGCTCGCGCCGATCACTAAGCCACGAGCGGTCCGCGGCGGTCCGGACGTCCTCGACATCGCCATCGTCGGGTCGGGACCGTCCGCCATGTACGCCGCGGACGAACTGCTCAAGCAGCCGCGCGTGCGCGTGACCGTCTACGAGCGCCTCGACGTTCCGTTCGGTCTGTCGCGCTTCGGCGTCGCCCCCGACCACACATCGACGCGTTCGGTGATGAACTTGTTCGACGACGTCGCGCGGCACCCGAACATCACCATTCTGCTGAACACCGAGATCGGTCGAGACATCTCACTCGGCGATCTCCGATCCCGCCACCACGCCGTGGTGTGGGCCGGTGGCGCCCCGACCGACAAGACCCTGGCCATACCCGGCGTGCAGTTGTCGGGCGTGCAGAGCGCGACATCGTTGGTCGGCTGGTACAACGGCCATCCGGACTTCATCGACGCAGGCCCGGATCTCTCGTGCGAACGGGTCGTGGTGATCGGCAACGGAAACGTCGCACTCGACGTCGCCCGCATCCTCACCGCCGACGTCGACGAACTCGCGAAGACCGACATCTCGCGCGAGGCGCTCGCCGCCCTGCGCTCGTCGTCGGTGCGCGAAGTGGTCGTCGTCGGTCGACGCGGTCCAGCGCACGCCGCGTTCACCTTGCCCGAGCTGATCGGCCTCGCCGATGGACACGCGCGAGTCCAAGTCCGTCCCGAAGACGTCGAAGGCATCTCTGCCGACGACATCGACGATTCGACGGTCGCCGCCAAGATCGCACTCCTGCATGAGATCTCGATGAATGAGTTCTCGCAGGGTCCGACGCCGGCCGAGCCGTTCATCCGGTTGGCGTTCGGCCGGACGCCGGTCGAGGTCGTCGGCGACGGAGAGGCGACCGGAGTGCGTTTCGTCCGCACCGGCACCGAGGTCGAGGAGACCATCGACGCCGGCCTGGTATTGACGTCCATCGGTTACCGCGGCGTCGCCGTTCCCGGACTGCCGTTCGACGACGCGACCGGAACCATCGCCAATGTCGCGGGCCGCGTCGTGGACGGTGACACCACAGTGCCCGGCATGTACGTGACCGGCTGGATCAAGCGCGGGCCGTCAGGCTTCATCGGAACCAATAAGACCGACTCCGGCGAGACCATCGCGAACCTGCTCGCCGACGTCGAAGCGGGTGTGCTCTCCGCCGTCAGCTGACGATCACACCTCGACGACCCCGCGCGAACCTGTGGAATTCCACCGAACCGCGCGGGGTCGATTCGCGTCTAACGAAGTAGAGGCCAGTCGTAGTGACGGGCCGCTGCTGCGGACAGGAAAATCATGGTGGACTTCGGGATCACTCCGACACAGGTCGCACAGATCGTGGCCGACTGGCGAGAACTGGGCGACGAGATCGTACGGACCCGACTGCCCGACCCGCCACAGACCTCGACGTCACGCACCGTGGCCGCCGCAGCAATCGCGAGCGCGAAAGCTGCGATGGTGTCGAGCGCTGACGGACTGCGACTCATCGCGCTCGCGGAGGCGCTCGCCAAGTTCACGGCGCTCTCCCAAGAATCCGACCGTGCGTCAGCGGCAGCCATTGGTGACGTGACGCGCGAGGGCGTCCGATGACCAGCGTCGACGACGTCCTCGCTTGGGATCTCGCAGGCCTGCCGACGGTCGCCGCACGCCTCGGGACTCTCACCGAGCGACTCGCGGACGCGAGCCGCTCGTCGGTGACGAGCGCCGACTCCGATCAGGCGTGGCGCGGAGCGACACACGACGCCGCAACGCAACGAGTGCGGGTGGTCGCGGTCTCAATGCGCCGCTCGGCCCAGGCCGCATCGACGGCGACCGACTTCATCCGCGGGAGCACCGCGATTCTCGAGAACGCCCAGTCGACTCTGCGCGCCCGAGTGTCCTCGGCACGCGGCGAAGGCTTCACCGTTCTGCCGGACGGAGCCGTCACCCACCCCGAACCCGAGCGTCGTGCCGACGCTCTGTACCTCACCGGAGCCGTTCAACACCTGCTGCAGACAGCCGCCGACCTCGACCACGCCTTTGCCGAATCGATCTACCAAGCGGCCCTTCGGCTCGACGGATCCGGCGAAGAGGTCGGCCTGCCGAACGGCTCGGTCGGCACTCCGGAGGATGCTGTCGACGCCCTCCGTACGATCGCTCCGTCCCGGCGTCGCTACTACTGGGAGTCGCTGTCGAGAAGCGAGCAGGACAAGCTTATCCAGACCGCTCCCGCTATCGTGGGCAACCTGGACGGTCTGCCGTTCGACGACCGGATCACCGCGAACCGTGTCACGATGCTCGACCAGCTCGAGTCCGTCGAACACGAAGCCGGAACCGACAGTGACGCGGCCAGGCTCCTCCGGTCGATGCTCGCCGACGACCGGACGTTCGTCGCCTACCACCCGGACACCGGACAGTTCGCCGAGTTGGTCGGGGAGATCACCCCCGACGCTCCGGGCGCGGCGATCTTCGTCCCAGGTACCGGAACCGCGGGCGACGACGTCGACGACCTGCACGAACGCGCCACCGCCTTGCACGAGGCGACCGGCGCTCCGATCATCGTGTGGGCCGACGGCGTGTTTCCGCAGACAATCCTGTCAAACCCGCTCCAGAACCGGTTCTCGTCGATGGCGGTCGATCCACGACTGGCCAGCCAGAACGCGCCTCGTCTCACCTCGTTCGCCGCCACACTCGACGACGAGCTCGCGACCGCGGCCCCGGGCGTGGAGACGACCGTCATCGGACACTCCTACGGCGGGACCATCGTCGGGACCGCCGAGCAACTCGGGATGCGGGCCGACCGAATCGTCTACGCGTCCGCCGCGGGCTCGGGCACACTGCCGGGCGTCCCGTGGAACAACCCGGACCCCGACGTTGTCCGCTACTCGCTCACTCCGCCTGGCGATCTGATCCACTACGCGCAGGACCTCGGCGTCATGCTGCACGGAGGCGATACGGACGACGCCGAGGGCGTCGTGCGTCTGGACACCGGATTCCTGTCGCCCGACCAGCACGGCCACCGACAGTTGTTAGAAGGCCCCAGTTCGCATTCGGCGTATCTCGACGATCCCGGATCGGATGCGTTCGGTGCGATCGCGGACGTCATCGTCGGCGACGAGCCCGCACACTACGTCGACCGAGGCCCCGACATGCACCAGATCGACGATGCGAACGGGGTCATCGCCGACGGCGCGTCGGCTGTCGCTCGGATCAGCGGCGGAATGCTGCTCGAAGGGATCGTCGGACCGACCAAGAAGCTGCTGGCTCTCTTCGACTGACATCGCATCGCCAATGCGATCGAGACCTCTCGGGCGCGAGACTGTCGGGGGCTATCGGCACAATAGGTGTCATGTCCCGCTCCCCCGATCGCAGTGTTGTCGCGGCAGCGCTGACCGCGATGACGGTCGGCGGTCTCACGCTGACCGGCTGCGCACTCCCCGGCTCCGATCAGACCGATGTCGCGTGGTCCTCTGTCACCTCCGACGGGCACAACGTCGCCGAGCGGACCTCCACCCCGGCCTCCACGTCCGCAACGACCACGGCGAACGAATCACCAGAATCCGCGGACGCGTTGGACGTCCTCGACACGATTCCGGTGAAGGGCCGCGCACCGAAGACCGGCTACGACCGCGCGCTGTTCGGACAAGCATGGAGCGACGACGTCAACGTAGACGGCGGCCACAACGGTTGCGACACCCGCAACGACATCCTCCGCCGCGACCTCACCGCGCTCACCGTCAAACCGCGCACACACGACTGCGTAATCCTGACCGGCGTGCTCGACGACGCGTACACCGGGAAGTCAATCGCGTTCACGCGCGGTGAACGGACATCGACCGCGGTGCAGATCGACCATGTGGTCGCGCTGTCTGACGCGTGGCAGAAAGGGGCGCAGCAACTGACCGCTGCGGAGCGCGAGTCACTGGCCAACGACCCGCTCAACCTGCAGGCCGTCGACGGCCCGACGAACAATAAGAAGAAGGACGGCGACGCGGCGACCTGGTTGCCACCGAACACGGCGTACCGCTGCACGTACGTCTCGCGCCAGATCGACGTGAAGGCCCGGTACCGACTGTGGGTCACTCAGGCCGAGAAGGACGCTATGACGCGCATCCTCGGCTCGTGCGAGCGCAGCGGTCCTGCCCAGGGCAGGACCCAGACCGCGGAGACCGCCATCGACACACCCGTCCCCCCGGCCACGCCCACGACTCCCGTGCGGCCCGACACTGCGACGACAGAGGGCACCGCCGCGTTGTACAAGAGTTGTGCGGCTGCCCGCGCCGCCGGAGCTGCGCCACTGCACCGTGGCCAGCCCGGATACAGTTCGAGACTCGACGGCGACGATGACGGCGTGGCCTGTGAGTAATGGCGTGCGCGTCGAGGAGTTCCTCGCGACCTGCAGTCGATCGCGTTCAACGTCGGCGCATAGTTGGTGTCGCCGCGGTGCCGGGTCGCATGGGACGTGACCCGGGAACCACTGTCACCCTACGTCGCTGTTATAGTGGACAACGGTTCACTTCGGTGACACCCGGGGCTATGGCGCAGTTGGTAGCGCGACTCGTTCGCATCGAGTAGGTCGGGAGTTCGATTCTCCCTAGCTCCACAGACAGATCTCATATCCATGTGTGGGGTCCCCTGAGTAGGGTCGAGGGACGCGTCGTCTCCTCAACTAAGGGCAGGACCCCATGACTCCGACACAGCTAGCTCGCAAGCCGCTGTTCTACGTATTCTTAGCATCGTTGTTCACGCAGAACGCGGTCGCCTTGCCGTACGTCTACCGTAACGGCTGGCGCTCGACGGCAGACTTCTTCGTCGGCGACGTATGGAAGACGGTGCCGGGCAAGTTCGCGATGGTCGACCTGACGTTTGTCGTGATTGGATTCCACGTATGGGCGCTAAGCGAGGCTCGTCGGCTGGGCATGGTCCGGTGGTGGCTCGCAAGTTTCGCTCTGACGTTCTCGGTTGGAATCGCTACGGGCATCCCGTTCTTCCTCCTTGCCCGCGAGGTCGCGGTCGAGCGGCAGCAGGCCGAGACCGCCATCACCGCCTAGTCGCTGTCGCAGAATGATTCGCTGAGCTGCGTAGAATCCAGACAGACACCTGTTCATATCAGCAACTTGCCGAAGCGGCCTCGGCACTCCAGACGCCTGCTCTACGATCGATCCAGGTATTCGCCAGGGAAGAGCGTTCGCCATGAAGTCGTCAGCGTCCAGAATCACATGGGTTCTCGCGTTGCTCACCGTGGTTCTCCTCATCGCGGTCGCAGTCGTCGTGACGCTGATATTCAACGACCGGCGCAGTTTCAACGACGAAAGCGCCGAACCGACCACGAGCCTGCTGACGGCCACCGCCACTGAGACCTCATCGCCTACCCAGTCGACGGCAACGGTCGATCCTCCCGCCCCAGAGGTGACTACTGACGACGTCGTACCGGAACCCATCGGTTCGACGCCGACCGAAGGCGGATCGTGCCTGGAGACAGAGGCGCGCTCGTTCGCGACGTCCGCCGGCGGTCAGAGCCTGGTCTGCACCTACATGGGCGCCGGTGGCGGATATATGTGGGTCGGCCACGCCGAGAACAACGGCGCCGTGCACAACATCGGGGACCCTTGTGACTCGTCCGTCGACCGTGTGTCGCAAGACCCTTCGGGCAAGGCAATCATGTGTGGTGGCGACACTTGGGTCGGCGGGCCGTGACCGAGCGGCGCCCCGGTCGACGACCAGGTCAAAGCGCTTCCTGCCCGACCCGGATCGTCTGTGCCGCGTACGGTGGAGACCACAGTCGGCAAGAACAAGCAGCGTACCGCTGAAGTCCTGACTGATCGACCGAGGCGTCGTACCTCGGGCAAGGTGGCTGCACCGCATGATCACTCCCACGCCGGTCGACGTCGGGCGGCATCTCTTCCCGACCTTCGCCACAGCGACTCAGTATCACCAGAACCGGCCCGGCCACTTACAGGTCCCCCGATTCATCTTTCACGCGATGGTCACGTCCGACGCCGCCGACTCGGCGCGCTGGAACGTTGTCTTCCACCCGCACGTGGACACGAGCAGCCTCGGGGACGTCGTCGCGTACCGAGTCGAGAAGCAGGTCGACACCTACTCCGTCCAACGCTCCCGACTTCTTCTCCTCGCCGAGGACATCCCGTTCGACGCGACATTCGATCGTTGGGAACTCGCGGTCATCCAGGCGCAGCGCCGTATGACGTCGTCGGACGTCCGCGTCGACGACCGTGCCGCCGGGGGGCCGGGCACCGATCCCGAACGCACCTACCGCAGCAGTGACGGCAGTGAGACGTGGTGGCGGCCGCGCGTGAGTTTCCATCGCGGTGTCCGCATAGAGACGCGGATCAAGACCATGCGGGATACGGAACGGAGGATCACCGCGCAGGACGCAACGATCTCGATCACGGACGGACAGCATCCACGGACGTTCAGCGTGCCGGTAGAGATCCTCGACCAGGTCATCGCCGCGCTCGGCGTCGCTCGAGACGACGCCGAAGCCATCAATCTGAATGCAGGCCGCTGATCCATCGACCGTTGGCTGGCCTTTAACGCCCCAGACTGCGCTCACCGAGCAGCACTCATACGACAAAGAAGAACCGCCCCGCACTCTTTCGAATGCGGGGCGGTTCCTAAGTCTGTGTCAGACCGCGGAGACGTTCATCGCCTGCGGACCCTTGGGGCCCTGCTCGGTTTCGAACTCGACGCGCTGGTTCTCCTCCAGGTTGCGGAATCCGCTGCCTGAGATCGAAGAGTAGTGGACGAAAACGTCCGCACTACCGGAGTCGGGAGCGATAAAGCCGAAGCCCTTTTCGCCGTTGAACCACTTGACGGTTCCTTGTGCCATGCTGTGTTACTGCTTTCTTCAGAGACGCGGGGACAAAATCTGCCCTCCGCACCACTACTATCCCATGAATCTCACAACAATGCGAGTCGCCGGACATATTCGCTGATGACCGTTGCCAATCCCGCCGCGTCGAGCTTCGTGAGACGCCCTCTGGGACGCTGCGTTCGGGTCACTGCTTTTGAGTCACCGTCCCGGGACGGGCTTCGACCCACTCCTTGGCGCGGCCCACTGCGCGGTGCAGCGCGATGCGCTCGCCGACGTAGGTCAGCGGCCCACCGAGAAACGGGATCCATGTGCCCCAGCTGATCACCCGCGGCATCGTCGGCCGCGAGTCCAACGATTTCGACAACTCGTACAGTGTCGTGCCGATCCGCCAGATCCGCTCCACGACGCCCGAGTCCCGATCCTCGGCCGGGCCAGCGAAGCCTTCGGACGACGCATCGCCGTCGACACCTGCGACGAGTTCGGACACATCACGACCGAAGAGGATCTCGGCGAGCATGGCCACGCCGACCGCCCTCGACGTGACACCGTACTCGCGGGTCACGGCACGCAGGATGAGTGCGTGGTCGGCGTAGGCGAGCCAACTACTCAACGGCAGCGCCCGCGACCAGACGCCGAACACGCCGGGGAAAGCAACCGCCGCCGTCGCCACCGACCCGATTCGGTTCACCCACCACGCGGCGCGTTCATCGACGCTCAACTCGTCCCACGACCCGGTCCCCGGCCAGTGCGCCGTCTCGAGCGCCCACGCCGCAGCGCCCGAAGCGCTGCAGTCTTCGTCGCCGCGCTGTTTCAGACTCAGCGGATCGGCGTCGGCGAGTAGTCGCAGGACACCGTCGATCGCGCCGACCGTACCGTTCAAAACGTCGGTCAGCTGGGCGTCAGTGAGAGTCATGGCGCCAGGATACGGGGGTCAGTCGTCGTCGGCGCCGTCGCGCTCGTCGTCGTCGGCTGCGGCGTTCCGTGCTGCCGCGATCTCCAACGCGTTCCGCGCAGTCGCCTCGTCGGGGTAGGGCCCCATCCGGTCGAAGACGCTCGCGGTCTTGCCTTGAGTCACTTCGCCGGTCGAGATCTGGTAGTACCACTCATCTGATTCGCTCATGGCTCCACAATTCCAGATCAGACGGCCGTGCGGTGCTGGTGCTCGGTGTCGTCGAATTCCACGTCGTAACCACGGGCGGCTCCGAAGTCGTACGTGGGCAGGTGGTCGAACGCTGGATCTTCGTCGTCGATCTCGAGAACGACTGCACCGCCCGGTCTGCGCAGTCGTGCGGGCGGAGCGACATACAGTGGCTCGGCCTGCTCGCGTTCGACCCGCGCTTCCTCGGCCTGACGACGGCGCTGCCGCGCAATGCGCTGTGCATGCCTGATGTGCTCGGCACGCACCGCGCGGCGCAAGAACACCAGGTACCCGGCGAAGACGACCACCATCGCGGCCGCCAGGACGTATCCGAGCGGCTGGATGAAGAACGCGGACACGATGGCGACCGCCGTCAGCAGCGTCAGAGCGGCCACGACGCGTCGACGCTCGCGGTACGCCGCTTCCTCACGTTCCTGCACATGCCCGGGTGCCAGTCCCCCGCGACCGCGCAATTCGCGCGGCTTCGGTTTCGGCGCCGCCGTCATCGGATCCTTTGCGGCCCCAGCGTCATCGGCGTCATCGGCGTCGGCGATCGCGGCATCGTGGTCGTCGTCCTCGCCCCCGTCGAGGATCTCGAACTCGCTGTCGGCGTCCTCGTCCAGATCGTCCTCGTACTCGTCTTCGAGATCGTCGTCCTCGTAGCCGTACTCGGCATCCTCGTATTCGTCGTCGAGGTCCTCGTCGACCTCGTCGTGAAGATCGTCGTCGAGGTCGTCTGCGTCGGTGTCACCAGAGCCGAGTGGATCCACTCGGGATGCTTGTGCCTCGTCGAGGTCCACGACTTCGACGTCCACGACGTCGAGCACATCGGTCACCTCGACGGCGCTTTCGACATCGGCGCGCAGAGTGGCCGCCGACTGCTTCGGTTCGTCGTCCTCGACGATCTCCGCTTCGATCTCGACTGGCTCGTCCTCGGAGATGTCGTCTGCGGCAGCCTCGTCCTGCCCCCTCTCGTCCTGCCCCGTCTCATCTTCGGCGGTCTCGGCCTGGACCGTCTCAGGAGCGTCTGCGGTCACCTCGTCGGCATCGACGGTCTCGTCCACGTCGGGTTCGACTGTCTCGTCCGCGGCCTCGGCCTCGGCAACTCTCGCCGCCCGGCGCTCCTCCGCTCGTCTCGCCGCCGCAGCCGCTCGCTCCGCTCTCGCCGCACTCGCTGCCCGACGGGACGCAGCACTGCGACTGCCACCGCGGTGGACGACGCGCGTCTGCGCGGCCGCCTTGGACGATGTGCGCGCGGCCGGTCGCCCGCGCAGCACCATCGGCACCAGGACGAACAACCAGACCACGATGAGGAACACCCACAGCACTGAATTAGGCATGTCGGGCGCCTCCCTTCTCCGAGTCGAGTGACGAGTCTGCAATCAACACCCTAGGGAGGCACAGCCTTTGGATCGGTCAGGCGCGCCGCAGCGACATCGAACTCACAGGTCGGCACCCAGGTCAGGTCGAAGTGGCGCGTCCCGCGCGGATCAGAGCGTCGACCATGCTGGTGTCGACCTCCTCGACCGTGAGCCCGAACAACAGGTGGTCGCGCCACCGCGAGTTGACGTCCATGTAGCGCTTGAGCAGCCCCTCGTCCCGGAACCCGACGCCGCGCAGCACTGCCTGCGACGCACCGTTCTCCGGCTGGACTGTCGCCTCTAGTCGGTGTAGTCCAACCGGGCCGAAGCAGTGGTCGACGGCGAGTGCGACCGCTGCGGAGGCGATTCCGCCACCGGTGCGGTCTTTGTCCACCCAGTAGCCGATCCACGCGCTGCACACCGCTCCGCGCTGGATGTTGCCGATAGTCAACTGCCCGACGTATTCGCCGTCGAGTTCGATCACGAACGGCAGCATCACACCGTGTCTGGCCTCGCGTTTGAGTACCGCGAACAGCGGTCTCCACATGGACGGATGATGTCGGCGGTCCCACTGCCCCGGGCCGGTCGGCTCCCACGGCAGCAGTTCGTTCTGATTACGTATCCGAAGCCGACTCCAGGTGGCGCCGTCCCGCAGCCGCACTGGTCGCAACGTCACCGAGCCGGTAGGCAAACGAACGGGCCCGAGTGTCGCAGGCCATCCCGGAGCAGTCGACGAGTCGACGAGCCACCCGAACACCGACTCAGCCGCGCTCTGCGAGGAACGCGACTTCGACACGGTCCCCGGTGCTCACGTCTTCGACGTCTTCAGGCACCACGATCAGGCAGTTCGCTTCGGCGAGCTCGGCCAACAGGTGTGACGCTCCGCTCTCGGACTCGCCGATCACCTGCACGAGGTAGTCGCCCGATCGCTCGTCGCGCATCAACTGTCCGCGCAGGTAGCCGCGCCTGCCCTCAACGGATGCGATCGGCCCGATCGAGCGGGCGGTGACCGTGCGACGCATCGGCTGACGTTTGCCGAGCGCGATACGGATGAGAGGTCGGACCATCACCTCGAACGTTACGAGCGCGCTGACCGGGTTCGCGGGCAGTAGAAATGTCGGGATCTCGTCGCGGCCGAGTCGGCCAAACCCTTGAACCGAACCGGGGTGCATCCCGACCCGCCCCACCTCGAGGTCGCCGAGATCGGCGATCGCCTCGGTGATCATGCGAGAGGCGACGCCGCCGACAGCTCCGCAGATCACCACGATCTCCGACCGGATCAGCTGAGCCTCCACCACTTCGCGGAGACGGTCGGCGTCACGCTCAGCGATTCCGACCCGATGCACTTCGGCTCCGGCGTCACGCGCGGCAGCGGCCAGCGCATAGGTATTGACGTCGAACACCTGGCCGGGACCGGGATCACGGTCGATGTCCACGAGCTCGCTGCCGACCGCGATGACGGCGACGCGTGGGCGCGGGTGGACGAGCACACGTGCGCGTCCGACGGCCGCAAGGAGCCCGACCTGGGCGGAACCGATCACGGTTCCCGCCCGGACCGCGACGTCGCCGGGTTGGACGTCGTCGCCGATGCGTCGGACGTAGTCGCCACTGTCCACGTCGTGTCCGATCATCACGCGGTCGCCGCCGCCGTCGGTCCACCGGTGTGGGACCACGGCATCCGCGAGCGTCGGAAGGGGCGCTCCCGTCTCCACGCGCACGGCCTGGCCCGGCTGCAGGCGGGTAGGAGTCCGCGACCCCGGAGTCACGTCGCCAACCACCGGCAGATGCACGACGAGACGATCGGTGTCGGCGAGGACGGATACGTCGACCGAATGATCGGCGAGCCCCGAGGTGTCTTCCGGCGCCAGCGCTCCGGCGAGTGCGACGTCGACGGCACGTACCGCGTACCCGTCGATCGCCGCCTGGTCGAATCCGGGTAGCGGGTCAGTCGTGACGACTTCCTCAGCGCACATCAGACCCTGCGCCTCCGAGATCGCGACCTGGATCGGTCGGGGGGCCACCACTGACGCAGTCACGAGGCTCAGATGATCCTCGACCGATCGCATCGTCTCTCCTACTCGTGGGCTCAAGTTCCTGAAGGATAAAGGTCCGTCCCGCTCGCGTCGGGCAGGCGCGCGCGGAAATCAGTCAGGAGACGCCGAGTCGCTCGACAAGCCAGCGTCGCAGTTCCGGACCGTAGTCGTCGCGGTCGAGCGCGAAATCGACGGCCGCCTTGAGGTAGCCGCCCGGATTTCCGAGATCGTGCCGGGTGCCGGAGTGCACGACGACG
The DNA here is from genome assembly GCF_052106715.1 of Gordonia sp. (in: high G+C Gram-positive bacteria). Classification (NCBI taxonomy): domain Bacteria; kingdom Bacillati; phylum Actinomycetota; class Actinomycetes; order Mycobacteriales; family Gordoniaceae; genus Gordonia; species Gordonia sp. (in: high G+C Gram-positive bacteria). Next base: position 13,817 of record NZ_JBQEDL010000036.1, on the reverse strand, counting down.
TGCACGGGTTCGCCCTTCTCGATGAGCAGGGCGATCGCATCGGTGATCTGCAACTCGCCGCCTGCCCCGGGTTCGATCTCACGCAGCGCGTCGAAGATCTTCCGGTCCAGGATGTATCGGCCCGCCGCCGCGAGGTTCGACGGTGCGAGATGCGCGGGCGGCTTCTCGACCATTCCGCGCACCCGCTTCACGTCGGTCACCGCCGGGTCGATATCGACCACGTCGAACACGCCGTACGCGCTGATCGTCTCGTCAGGGACCTCGATCGCGCAGAGGACGCTGCCCCCGAACCGCGCGCGGGCAGCGGCCATTGCGCCGAGCGTTCCGCCGGGCAGCACGAGGTCGTCGGGAAGCAGCACCGCGATCGCGTCCTCGTCGTCGGCGAGATCGGCTTCGACACACCCGATCGCGTGTCCCAGCCCCAACGGCTTGTCCTGGACGACCGAGGCCACTTGGAGAAGCGACGGCGCGTTGCGAACCTTGGCGAGCATCGCCTCTTTCCCGCGGGAGGCCAGCGTGTGCTCGAGGACGAGGTCTTCGACGAAGTGCGCCACGACGCCGTCTTTACCGGGCGAAGTGACAATGAGCAGCCGCTCGGCACCCGCCGACTTCGCCTCCTCGGCCACCAACTCGATGCCGGGGGTGTCGACGACCGGAAGGAGTTCTTTGGGGACCGTCTTGGTCGCCGGCAGGAATCGAGTTCCCAAACCTGCCGCGGGCACCACCGCGGTACGCGGGATGCAGGGGAAGGCCCCGGCGTCGGCTCTGGTCACGTGCTCAGACATGACCGTCAGTCTACGGTCGAACTCTGGCAGGATCGTCAGCACTCGCTTCGCACCGCCTGAAAGGACCCGCCATGGTCTCCGAGACGCCGTCCTACCGGTCGAAGCACGACCTGCGGCGCGATGTACTCGCCGCGCGAGCTTCAATGTCTCCGTTCGTCCTCGCACAGGTCAACGCCGAGCTCGCCGAGTGGCTGTATCGGCTGCCAGTGGACGTCGAGGACGGCGACGTGGTTGCGGCGTACGTCGCAACCGGATCCGAACCCGGCAGCATCGCGATGCTCGACGTCCTGGTCGACCGCGGGCTGACCGTGCTCCTGCCGATCGTCCCGGAAGGCGCGCCGTCGCGCTTGCAGTGGAGTGAGTATCGCGGCGAGATAGAACTGGAGCCCCGCCGATGGGGCCTACTGGAGCCGATCGGCCGACGCCTGGACCCAGACGCCGTACACGGGGCGAAGCTGATTCTGGTGCCGGCGCTGGCCGCGGACCACAGCGGGGCGCGCCTCGGCCGTGGCGCGGGCTACTACGACCGGACTCTCGCGCCCACCGCCGCCCCCGTCGCCGCGGTGGTACATGACGCCGAGTTCGTGGACTACGACATCCCACAAGGAGAAATGGACGTCCCGGTGGGTTGGGTACTCACGCCCGGCAGCGGATTCACGGCCGTCGGCCGCTGACGGCCACTGGCGTCAGGCGCTCGCCGCGCTCGACGAGCTCGAATCGGACGAGGTGCCGGACGACGAACTGCTGGAGGAATCCGAGCTGGAAGTCGACGATTCAGACGACTTGGCGGGAACGGACCCGTTGGAACGCGAGTCGGTCCGGTAGAAGCCGCTGCCCTTGAAAACCACTCCGACCGAGTTGAAGAGCTTGCGGAGCTTGCCGCCGCATTCGGGGCACACGGTCAGGGAATCGTCCGAGAACGACTGCACGATGTCGAACTTGTTGTCGCACACGGTGCACGCATAGCTGTAGGTGGGCACTGCAAACCTCCGGTAGTCAGATGCTCCATTGTAAACGTCGATTGGCACTCAGTCATTCCGAGTGCCAATAGGCTGTCATCCCGCGCGCGGTCTAGCGACGCGGGGCGTCGCGGGGCGTCGGCCGTCAGATCACCCGATTGTCCTGGTCAGGCAGCCCGTCGCGGTTCTCGTCCGACGATCGGACACGGCGAGCGTCTCGGCGAAGCATCGCCGCGCCGAGGACTGCCGCAGCCAGTGATCCGATCAGGATGCCGATCTTCGCCGCGGGCTGATGATCGGGAGACAGACCCGAGTCCGGCGGGAACGAGAGTTCGGCGATCAGCAACGCCACGGTGAAGCCGATACCCGTGAGAAGGCCTACCGGAAGCAGGTCGCGGATTCCGATCGCGTCGGGCAGACGCAACGGGGTCGACCTCGTCACGATCCAGGCCGTGGCCATCACCCCGACGACCTTCCCCACCACCAGGGCAAAGAAGACGCCGACACTGACGGGTTGCACGATATGCCCCGACCCGACGACGGTGACCCCGGCGGATGCGAAGGCGAACAGCGGCAGACACAGCGCGGTCGAATACGGCGTCATCCGCTCACCGAACCGCTCGGTCCGGGGGTGCGCCTCCTCAGCCCGCGCAACGGCGGGCACGGTGAATCCGAGCAGCACGCCTGCCACCGTGGCGTGGACCCCGGAGGCGTGGACGAAGCCCCACGCGAGGACCGCGAGCGGCACGAGAATCCACCACCGAGCACGCCGCGCTCGAACGGCTGCGCCGAACACGACGACGCACAGCAGACCCGCTCCGAGCATGACCGCGTCGATGCTGTCGGTGTAGACCGTCGCGATGACGATGATGCCCAGCAGGTCGTCGACGACGGCCAACGTCATAAGGAACACCCGGAGTGCGACCGGGAGCCCTCGCCCGAATACGGCGAGGACACCGAGCGCGAACGCGATGTCGGTGGCGGTCGGCGTCGCCCACCCGCGCAGCGCCTCGGGTTCGAGACTGCCGACGATCGCCACGTAGACGAGGGCAGGGACGACCATTCCACCGACCGCAGCGGCAATCGGAACGCCTGCACTCCGCGGGTTGCGCAGATCGCCTACCACGAACTCCTGCTTGAGCTCGACGCCGACGACGAAGAAGAAGACGGCGAGGAGCCCGTCGGCCGCCCAGTGCGCCAAAGACAGGTCCAGACCAAGAGACTCCGGCCCCACGACGACGGACAGCAGGTCGTGGTACGAGTCGCGCCACGGCGAATTCGCCCAGCCGAGTGCGACGACAGCAGCAATCATCAGTAGGACGCCGCCAGTCGTGTCGGCACGGATCCACGCCCGCACCCGATCCATCAACGACAGCGTCTGCGCGTCGGATTCGTCCACATCAACCAGTCTCCCAGACAGCACATCTGTGGAGAAACTGCGTCGAGCGGCCCTTCTATCCACATTCTCCGATACAAGGTATTAATCAGTTCCTTTACCGCAGTACATTCCGACCATGAAGCGCGCCGCCGACCGGAACTTGAATCCGACGATCCTCGATCGGATTCGCCGAATCTACGCCCCGGGCTGGTTTCGATCAGTGCTCATTCGACGGGTGCTCGCAATCTCGTTGATCGTTTCAGCGGTGGTATTGACCGCCGCCCAACAGAACGGTCCACCGTCGTCGACCGCACTTGTCGCGATTCGCGATCTCCGCCCGGGAGACACCCTCGTCGCCGATGACGTCCGCGTCACCGAGGTGCCCGACCATCTGTCGCCGCGCGATCAGGTCACTGCGCACGACATCGTCGGGCGTCGCGTCACCGGCCTTGTCGAAGAAGGCGAAATCATCGCCCGCCACCGGCTTCTCGACTCGCAGCTGCCCGCCGTCCTCATCGGACGAGCAGACGCACGACTGGTTCCAGTCCGCCCCGCCGACGACGCCCTCGCCGCCTTCGTCCGCGCGGGCGACCTTGTAGATCTGTTGTCGCAGGACGCGCGGATCCTCGCTCGCAATGCGGTCGTCGCGATGACTCCGGACAGTGACCGAGCGGCGTCGACCGAGGCCGGAGCCGTGCTCGTAGCCATGGACGAGGAGGACGCACATCGAGTCGCGGCAGCCGGATTACGTGATCCGATCACATTCGTCATGCATTAAAAGTCGTGAAACTCGTCGAATGTTGCCGAGAAATCCCTTCACCGGTCCATTAGACTTGTGCTCGTCACGGCACCGAAACGAAGGAGAGCCGCGTGCTCAAAGGATTCAAAGACTTCCTCATGCGCGGGAACGTCGTCGAATTGGCCACAGCGGTCATCATCGGCGCCGCATTCACCGCAGTAGTCACCGCATTCACCGACAAGATCGTCTCCCCGCTGATCGCGGCCATTCCAGTCAACACAGATTTCGCCGGCTTCGGTTTCGCGATCACCAAGACCGACCAGGGCACACCGGACCCGGCAACCTTCCTGGATTTCGGCGCCGTCATCACCGCACTGATCAACTTCGTGATCGTCGCTGCGGTGGTCTACTTCTTGATCATCGTGCCGTACAACAAACTGTCTGAACTCCGGACCATCGAGGAGGAAGCAGAAGACGACAGCGAGATCTCACTGCTGGTCGAAATCCGCGACCTGCTCGACCCGGGCGCCAAGGACCGCAAGGCCGCAGACGCGGACAAGAAGAATCGCGCCGACGCCGAGGCCGCACGATCCGCCGAGTCCCGCTTCGATCCGCCGCAGAGCGGACCGCAGGCGCAGGTTCCTGCCGAGAACTACCCGTCGGCCGGTTCGACACAGCAGATGGGGGTCCCACCCCAGGGCGCCTCGACGCAGGGTTCTCCGGCACAGGGTTCTCCGACGCAGGGGCAGCAGTACCCGGCGGGTCCGCCGAGCGGCGGATTCCCCACCCCGAATCCGGCTCCGGGCGAGTACCCGCCCCCGGGCAACCTGCCCCCCGGCCAATACGCGCCGGGACAGTACCCGCCGCCTGCACCGGGCCAGTACCCGCCCGCAGGCGGTCAGTACCCGCAGGATCCGGGCTTCGGGCCGGAAGGTCCGCGCCACTCGCGCTGACTGAGCTCATCACCCGCGCCGCGAAGGCCCCGTTCACCTGCGGTAGATAGGGGCCATAGCTCGCGTCCAGGGCAAGTAATGTCTACATCGTTACGTTCGCGGCAATTCAGGAGTTTCGACATGATCACGGCCTCACTGGCTCACACAGCGCCACAGGACACATTGTCTGTGGCGATGAAGAAGGGCTCTGCAGTCGAGCACGACCGGGCCGAGGGCTCGTCGTTCATGTCAGCGCTGCTCGACGGACGGATGGACGCCGACGGCTACGTCGCATATCTACAGCGGCTACGGCTCGTATATGACGCACTCGAATCGACCGCGACCACTCTCTCCGACGACCCGATTGCGGTGCCGTTCATCGACTCGGCTTTGAACCGGCTCGCGACCATCGACGCCGACCTCGCTCACTGGGCGCCCGCAGGCGCCCCGGAACTCTCTTCGCCCGCTGCGATCGCATACGCCGAACGGATCACCGACTCCGCAAGGTGGGGCGGAGCGTTCGTCGCTCACCACTACACCCGCTATCTCGGTGATCTGTCGGGCGGCCAGGCCATCGGCCGTATCCTCGACCGCACATTCGATCTAGGCGGCGAAGGCATCGCGTTCTACGCTTTCGACGAGATCGGCAAGGTCAAGCCATACAAAGACCGATACCGCGACCGGCTGGACACCATCGGCGAGGCGATGAGCAGCGACGACCGAGACCGACTCGTCGACGAGGTCCGATTCGCGTTCAACTGCAATCAGGCGCTGTTCGCCGAACTCAGTGAACTGCATCCCGGACTCTAGCTCGAAGGAGGCTCCGGCTCCGGCGTGATGTCGGCCCGGGGGATCATTCGTAGTGCGGTGGACGGTTCTGGTCGTACCAGTCACGCCCGCGACTGTCTGCGCTCGACTCCCCCGGCTCGACGACCTGCTCAGGCAGATCGTCGCCGAACACTGTGTCGAGTCGGCGCTTGCGTTCCCAGTCCGACTCCTTCTGCGATCCTCGTCCGGGCCGATCGAAGTCGGATCCCCGATCGGGGTCAGATGTCACTGATGTGACCGATCACGTGGTGCGCCAACGGGATCAGAGTGGCCATGCCGTCACGCACGGCAGCCCGCGAATCGGCGATGTTCACGACAACCGTCTGACCCGAGATCCCTGCGACACCGCGGGAGAGGCCGCCGTCTGTGGCGCCCGCCGACAGACCCGAGCTGCGGATTGCTTCCTCGATGCCCTGCAGACGACGGTCCAACAGCGGTTCGGTGGCTTCGGGCGCCACGTCGCGAGCAGAGACGCCCACGCCGCCGACGGACACCACGAGGTCGACTCCGCCGATCACCGCAGTGTTCAACGCGTTGCGGATCTCGATCTCGTCGCCGGGCACCGCTACCGTGGCGTCCACGTGGAATCCGGCCTCTTCGAGGAGTTCACCGATGAGCGGGCCGAGCAGACTCGGAGCCTCACCGAGTGCCGCACGATCGTCGACGACCACGACGAGCGATCGGACGATCTCGCCAACCGCTGGCGTCGGGACGTCCGGCGAATTCAGGCGAGCTGCGGCATCGGCGGCCCGCTCGTCGGGGTCCACGGGGGCGTTGGTCATCGTCGGCCTCTCTGCAGTCGTTGTCTGTAGTCATCGTAGGCTGACGCCGTCGAGCTGTCGTCACACGATTCGACTTGCCTACGAATCGAATCGCGATGTGCAGTACTCGCCGCGTCCGAAGATCACGTCACATGGTGCCGAGCGTGACATCCGCAGTCTTGGTCTGGTTGTTCACCGTGTAGGTCATCTTCACCGTATCGCCCGGAGCGTGGGAGCGGACAGCCGCGACCAGCGCATTGGCCGTGGCGATCTTGCGGCTGTTGATTCCGGTGATGAGTGCACCGTCCGGGATTCCGGCCTTAGCGGCAGGCCCGTTGCGTACGACGCTCGCGACGAGAGCGCCCGGCTCCTCCAGATCGGTGTTCGGCCGGACTGAGACACCCAGGTTGGCCTGTGTGGCCTTTCCGCTGTCCCGAAGTTCCTTCGCCACGCGCATCGCCTGGTCGATGGGTATCGAGAACCCGAGGCCGATGCTGCCCGACTCGCCTTCAGCTCCTCCGGTCGTCGCGATCGCAGTGTTGATGCCGATCAGCGCACCGCTCGAGTTGATCAGCGCGCCACCGGAGTTGCCCGGGTTGATCGCGGCGTCGGTCTGGATCGCGTCGATCACCGACTCCGTCGATCCGTCGGCGCCCGACGCCGACACCGGTCGGTTGAGGGCGGAGATGATGCCGGTGGTGACCGTCCCTTCCAAGCCGAGCGGCGAACCGATCGCGATCACGTTCTGGCCAACGCTCAAATTGTTCGACGCCCCGATCGTGACCGGGGTCAGCCCCGTCTTGTCAGCCTTGATGACGGCGATGTCGGACACCGGGTCGGTGCCGAGGACCTTGGCCGGGGCACGACTGCCGTCGTTGAAGCTGACCAGGACCTGATCCGCGCCCTGAACGACGTGGTTGTTGGTCAGAATCACACCGTCGCTCGCGAGGATGACACCCGACCCGGAACCGACCTGGCGGCCCGACGCCACGGTGATCGAGACTACGGACGGCAGGACGCGGTTGGCGACGTCCTGCACCGATCCCGGAGCCGCCGCGGGCTGTGAGGTCTCGGTTGGTCCGGTTGCGACCGACGCACTCGTCGACGACGATCCGCCGTCGCGGTCGGCGACGAGTGCTCCGACGCCGCCGCCGATACCACCCGCGAGCACTGCGACCACGACAGCGCCGAGCAGGAGCTTCTTGCCGTTGCCTACGCGCTTGTCGTCGTCGGCGGGAGCGGGCGGGCCCGCGGGGCCGAATGGCCCGAACTGCCCGGTCGGGCCGTCGGCGGGCTGCTGACCGAACGGTGCGGGACCACCGCCGTACGGCGTGGTCGGCGGCTGGTTGGGCGGCGGCTGGTTGGGCGGCGGCACCGCAGCGAAGCCACCGGTGCCGGGTCCGGGCACCGGCTGGCCGTACGGGTCGAACTGTTGCGGAGCCTGCCCGTCGGCCGGCTGGCCGCCAGGCGCGTATGGGTTGTGCCCGTACGGGTTCGGCGAGGCGGGTCGTTGCCCTCCGAAATCGTCGTTGCCCTGCGGGGTGTCGCGATATGCGCCGTCATTCATGAAAACGAGCGTATTCCACGTCCCTGTGAAGTTGGTCAAAGCCCGCTGGGAATTCGCTCCCCGAATGCTTCGGGGCGCCGTCGGGTCAGCGGCGCACGACAACCGGGTCGGGTTCGGTGTGATTCGGCGCGCCGGGGATCTGCATTCGGATCAGCGCGCCGCCCTCCTCGGACGCTTCGGCCCACACCGAACCTCCGAGGCGGGTCAGCACCTGTCGGACGATCGCCAATCCGAGTCCTGAACCGGGCATCGACCTGGTCGCATCCGCTCGGTAGAAGCGTTCGAAGACGAGAGCGCGATCCTCGACCGGAATGCCCGGGCCCGCGTCTGCCACGGACAACTCCGCCGTCGCAGGACCCGACTGGGCCAGCCGCACGGTGACGACCCGACCGGGCGGGCTCCATTTGGCCGCGTTGTCGAGCACGTTCAGTACGGCGCGCGAGATTCCGTGCTCCTCGCCGAATACGAACCACGGAACTGTCTGCACGTGGAAGTCGATGTCGGCGCGTCGCCTCCGGACGCGTTCCAATGCATCCTGCAGCACCGACTCGAGAGAGACCTCTTCGTGCACGGTGTCGAGCGCGTCCTCGCGCGCCAGGTCGACGAGGTCGCCGACGAGCGTCGAGAGCTCTTCGATCTGCGCGACGACGTCCGACCGCAACTCGATCATGTCGGCTGCCGGTATCTGTGGCGCTCCGGGCTCCGAGGAGGCAATCAGCAACTCGAGGTTGGTCCGCAACGAGGTCAGTGGCGTCTTCAGCTCGTGGCCGGCGTCGGCGACCAGTCGGGCCTGTTGATCCCGCGATTCGGCGAGCGCCCGCAACATCGTGTTGAAACTCGCGGTGAGGCGTGCGAGCTCGTCCTGGCCGGTCACCGGTATCGGCGTCAGATCCTGGGTGCGCGCGACGCGCTCGACCGCTCCGGTGAGGCGGCCGACCGGTCGCAACCCGCCGCGAGCGACTGCGGTGCCTGCGAGCAGCGCGAATGCGACGCCGACCCCACCGGCGATGAACAGCACCGACGCCAGACGTTTGAGGACCGCGTCGGTGCTCTCCATCGACTGCGCCATCATCAAGGTGCTGCCGTCGGAGAGCTTGCGGGCGAGCACTCGATGATTGTCCGTCGTCCGCAGACTCTGGTTCAGCTTGCCCTGCGGGTTCACCGACTCCATGATGTTGCGCTCGGTGTCGCCGTACGGCACGTCGCCGACCATGTACACGTGGCCGTCCGGTTCGATGAGTCCGATCGAGATCGACGTGGAGAACACGGTGCCCGCGAGAAGTGCCTCCGGACCGCTGGAGAGCCGCCCGAGCTTCGATAACGCCGTCATTCCATCGGCGCGGGCCACCAGTTGCGAATCGACGTCGTCGTACAGCGACCGCTGAACGACGAAGAACGACGCTCCGGCCATCAGCATCGCGGACAACAGCACCACCGCTGCGGCCAGGAGCGCCACCCGATTGCGCAGCGACACCGACCGAGTCAGCGCGATCGGCGCACGCATCGGGCGGTTGCCGCCGGGGTCACGGCGCAGAAGACGCATGAACGAACTCAGGCGTTCTCTCGCAGCACGTAGCCGACACCGCGCACGGTGTGGATCAGGCGCGGCTCGTCCTCTGCCTCGGTCTTGCGACGCAGGTATCCGATGTACACCTCAAGGGCGTTGCCCGACGTCGGGAAGTCGTACCCCCACACCTCTTCGAGAATCCGGCTGCGGGTGAGGACCCGCTTCGGGTTCGCCATCAGCATCTCCATCAGCGCGAACTCGGTTCGCGTCAGGCTGATCTGACGTTCGCCACGCGTGACCTCGCGGGTCACCGGGTCGAGCGTGAGGTCAGAGAACGAGACCGCCTCGGAGCCTTCCTCCTCCTCGCGTGCGGTACGACGCAGCAACGACCGCAGACGAGCCAACAGTTCCTCGAGGGCGAACGGCTTCGGCAGGTAGTCGTCCGCTCCCGCATCGAGCCCGCTGACACGCTCGGATACCGAGTCGCGAGCTGTCAGCACGAGGATCGGGAGGTCGTCGCCCGCCGAACGCAGCCTGCGGCACACTTCGAGCCCGTCCAGACGCGGCATCATCACGTCCAGGACCAGGAGGTCGGGCCGATCGGCGATCACCTTCTCGAGTGCTTCGAGGCCGTCACCCGCGGTGTCGACCGTGTACCCGTTGAATGTCAGCGACCGACGAAGGGACTCGCGAACTGCCCGGTCGTCGTCGACCACGAGAATACGCATGCCTACAGTTTTACTGACCGAAGTTCAGATGCGGCTGAGAACGCGCCGTCATCGTCGAGCGCGCACTGCCTCAGCCACCATTTCGGTGATCTCGGTGAACTTGATCCGCGGCCTGCCTGCCGCCCGTCCACGGGCGCGTTCGGCACGGTCGATGGCGGCGACGCCCGCGTAGTCGATCGGCGTCGTCCGGCTGGACACCAGTGCCGCGAACTCGTCCGCCGAACGCGCGGTCCGGTTCAACCGGCGCGCCGCCGCATCCTCGATGAAAGCCTCCACGGCACCGATCGCATGAGCCTTGTTGGCGCCAATACCGCCGCGCGCTCCCCTCGCCGCCCAGCCGATCACGTATTGCCCGGGGATCGGTGTGCCGTCGGCATCGAGAATGCGGCCGCCATCGTTCGGGATCGTGCACGTCTCGTCATCGAACGGGAGACCGGCGATCTCGACGCCACGGTAGCCGACCGACCGTACGGCCAGGTCGGTCGCGATCGTGTGCGGATCGCTTCCCGTGACGACGTCGACACTGCCGACGCGACCGGACTCGTCCGGAACCAGTCCGGCCACCTCGGTGGAGAACAGGACTACGACGCGGCGTCGGCTCGGGTCCGCAGGCCGGTCGAGTCGCAGGTCACGCGCCTGTTCAGGACTGTCGCAGACAATCACCTCAATGCCGGGGATCCCCTCGAGCGCACGGAACTCGGCGGGCGTATAGGCGGCGTGCTCGGGTCCGCGGCGACCGAGGAGGACCACCTCATGGACGTTCTGCCTCTGCAGCAAGTCGAGTGCGCGGTCGGCGATGTCGGTCGCCGCCAATGCCTGCGGCGAGGACACGAGGATTCGCGCGACGTCGAGCGCGACGTTCCCGGTACCCACGATCACCGCGCGCGAACACCCGTCGATGCGGATGTCGCCGACGGCGCCCGGCACTGCGTTGTACCAGGCGACGAGGTCGGTCGCGGACGTGGAACCGGGCAGATCCTCGCCGGGCACACCCAACTTCTTAGACGCGGGCGCACCGACCGCATAGAAGACGGCATCGAAGTTCTGAGCCAGCTCGCCGGGGGTCAGTGCGGACGGCCCGTCGCCTACGTCGACGCCGCCGACCATCGTCGTGCGCGGATGTCGATACAGGAGGTCGAACGTCTTGAGCACTCCCTTCGTGCCTGGGTGATCCGGTGCGACACCGGCGCGGACCAGGCCGCCCGGCGTCGGGAGTCGGTCGATCATCGTGACTTTCGCATCGGTGCGGCCGATCAGCGTCTGCAGGGCATAGCCGCCCGAGGGCCCGGTGCCGACGACTGCCACTCGCAGCCCCGGGTCGAGCCGCGGGATCTCGGGATAGACCACATCCGACCAACCCGACGAGATGTCCGGATTATCGCGGTAGTACGAGGCGTTGACCTCGATGAACACCTGATCGCGCGCGCCCAGACGATCGGCCGGGTAGATCGCGTCCACCGGGCACGCATCCGCGCACGCGCCACAGTCGATGCATGCGACGGGATCGACGTGAAGGATGTCCGACGTCCCGAACCCACGTTCCTCGGGGGTCGGATGAATGCAGTTGACGGGGCAGACCGCGACGCAGGCCGCATCGCTGCAACAGGATTGCGTGATGACGTGAACCATGATGCTCAGATCATGTGGACGCGACGATAGTTCCTGCGCGCGGCGGGCGTCAGTAGCCCGACGTCGTCGAGGAACTCCATCAGATGCGTGCAGTTGCTTCGCACCATCGCGTGGAAGTGCTTGTTGGTGCGTCGTTCGGCGAGGGCGCGCTCGGCATCGAGTCCGGCATTAGCGTATGCCTCCGGCTGCACCAGATTCGACACGATCTCCAGCGCGCCGAGGGAGGTGTAGAACGCGCAGAACTTGCGTTTCGCAGGCGACATCCCGGCCACCGATTCGCGAACCTGCTCGCGTGCGTACTTCATGTGACGGGACTCTTCGAGCACATGGATCTCATTGATGGTGCGGATGAACGGCAGCACCCGCTCGTCTCGCATGCAGCCGCGCTGGAACACGTCGAGGACCTCTTCGGCGACGAGAATGCCCGCGTACGAGACTGCGCCCCGCGCCGTGTGCTGGAAGATCCTGCCCAACACGCCGATCCCGCGACCCGGCCGGTACGACGTGCCGACCATCTTCTCCGAGGCCTTCGCGAACATGATCGAGTGCCTGCACTCGTCGGCGATCTCGGTGAGCGCAAACTGGAACTCCGGCCGGTGGTACGAGCCGAGGTACTGATCGCGCAAGAGGAGTTCCTGCAGGATCATCTCGAACCAGATCCCGATATTCATGATCGACGCGAACTCATGGCGAGTGAGCGCGACGCGTTGCGCATCGGTCAGTTCGTCCCAGTAGTCGGTGCCGTACAGCGTCGACCATTCGGGACTGCACCCGTAGTGGTCGGGGTCCATCGGCTGTGACCAGTCGATTTCGGTCATAGCGTTACGGGACAGTCGTGCGGCGGATGCGAGTAAACGATCGGACACCTCGTCGGCTCCGCGGTCGGGGGTACTCGTCGTCGGTGTCTCGATGGCGGTCATCGTAAAGCCTCCATTGACGGATGTGACAATTTCTATTGTCACGCTAGCACTCACGCGGACGACTTCATAGGGTCTAGTAACATTACCCGCGAGTAATTACGATCTGCGGGTAGATATCGCAGGTCAATCACCTGATCACTCGAAAGAGGGAGCATCCATGTCGTCGATCTTCATCAGTGGTGGCGCAGCAGGCATCGGCCTGGCCACGGCGAAACTGTTCCGGAAGCAAGGTTGGACCGTCGGCATCTACGACGTGAGCGTCGAGGCCCTCGCCGCGGCGAAGTCTGCCGACCCCGAACTCATCACCGGCGTTCTCGACGTGCGGGACGCCGAGCAATGGGACGTCGCCCTCGCCGACTTCACCGCGCACACCGGCGGACAACTCGACGTCCTCGACAACAATGCGGGCATCCTCCTGTCCGGAAAGGTCGCCGACATCTCGCCCGAGGCGATCAAAGCGCAGATCGACATCGACGCGCTCGGCGTCACCCTCGGCGCCCGCGCCGCTCACCCCTACCTCAAAGCCACGCCCGGATCGCACCTGGTGAACATCGCGTCCGCGTCGGCGATCTACGGTCAGCCCGGCATCGCAACGTACAGCGCGACCAAGTTCTACGTCGCAGGCCTCACCGAGGCTCTCGAACTCGAATGGCAGGACGACGACATCCGCGCCGTCTCCATCTGGCCGCTCTGGGCCAAGACAGCACTCGCCGCCGACACCGACGCCAAGAGCACCCAGACTCTCGGCGTCCGGCTCACCGCCGACGACGTCGCCGCGAAGGTGTGGGAGTCGGTTCACCCGACCGCGGTCGACAGAATGATCCGTCGCACGAGCTACTCCGTCGGTGTCCAGACCACAGTCCTCGGCAACGCCGCCAAGTTCATCCCGAACGTCCTCAACCGCGGCGTCAACAAGTTCCTCGCGCAATAGCAGCCACACCGGTCGAGCGAAGTCGAGACCCACGTTGATCGAGCGGAGTCGAGACCCACGTTGATCGAGCGGAGTCGAGACCCACGTTGATCGAGCGGAGTCGAGACCCACGTTGATCGAGCGGAGTCGAGACCCACGTTGATCGAGCGGAGT
>NZ_JBQEDL010000035.1:0-34206 GCF_052106715.1 Gordonia sp. (in: high G+C Gram-positive bacteria) | reverse complement strand
CTCTACGTCGTCGTCGGTCAGGTGCGCATACTCATTGATATCGGAGATCGCCATCAGGCCCTATTATGCGCTTATCCGCTCTCGGCGTCGCGCCCGGCTGTCCGAGATGGCCGTCTTCAACCCTCGGCGACGGCCGGTGCGTGCATCCATCACCGGAGCCAGGCGCGGTCCGCCGTCTTCTCGGAACCGACGCTCGGACGCGGTCTCCGGGGCGTCGTCGCTGGTGGCGCGTAGATACTTGTTCGGCAACGACAGTTTCGCGATGGTCCGCCACGACTTCCCGTACTGAACCAGGAACGAACCGGTCGTGTACGGAAGGTCGTACTCGTCACACAGCGCCCGCACGCGCAGCGAGATCTCGGCCAACCGGTTGCTCGGCAGGTCCGGGAACAGGTGGTGCTCGATCTGGTAGGACAGGTTGCCACTCATGAACGCGAGAACCGGACCGGACCGGAAGTTAGCACTGCCGAGCATCTGCCGCAGATACCACTGGGCTTGCGACTCCTTGTCCATATCGGCCTTGGTGAACTTCTCGGCACCGTCCGGGAAGTGGCCGCAGAAGATCACCGCATTGGTCCACACGTTGCGTATCACGTTCGCCAGGAGGTTCGCGCTCGCCGTCTTGCGCGCGGCACGCGGCGAGCGGTTCAGAACGCCTGCGATTGCGGGCGCGAGCACGAAGTCCTTGCCGACCTGCTTGCCGATCTTGCGACCGACGTCCCGCATATCGCGTTGGAGTTCAGCCTTGGCTTCGGGCGTCTTCCGCTTCTTGCCCAGTTCCAGATGCTGTGCGGCGACGCCGTATTCGAAGAACAGCGCGAGCAGCGTGTTGTAGGCGAGGTTGCCGAGGTTGAAGGGCCGCCAGCGCTGGTCACGTGTCACCCGCAGCAGGCCGTAGCCCACGTCGTCGTCCATGCCGAGCACGTTCGTGTACTTGTGATGGATGTAGTTGTGGGTGTGCTTCCAGTGCGCACTGGGGCCCGTGATGTCCCACTCCCACGAGGTGGAGTGCACTTCCGGGTCGTTCATCCAATCCCACTGGCCGTGCATCACGTTGTGGCCGAGTTCCATGTTCTCGACGATCTTCGCGACACCGAGAGTCACGGCGCCGACCCACCACACAGGGCGACGGCTCGCGCCCATCGTCAGCATGCGTCCGGTGAACTCCAGGCCTCGCTGGAATCGGATCGTGTTGTGCAGGTAACGAGCATCCCGGTCGCCGCGGTCGGCCTCGATGTCGGCGCGGATCGCATCCAACTCGGCGCCCAAGGCCTCTACGTCGTCGTCGGTCAGGTGCGCATACTCGGGTACGTCAGCGATCGCCATCGTCACTCCTTCTCGCGTGGAAAACCAACTTACGCAATCGTAGGTTACGCAACCGTAGGTTGTCTAGGCGAGCGCCATCGTGAGGCCGATCACACGTCGAGGGTGCAGTCTCCCGCCGCGGCCGTCACACATGTCTGAACCCGCTCGCCTTCGACGTGCTCCACGCCGGTGCGCAAGTCACGGACACAGCCTTTGTCGAGCATGACGACGCAGCTCTGGCAGATGCCCATCCGGCAGCCGAACGGCATGAGCACGCCGGCCTGCTCCCCCGCCTCCAGGAGCGTCTGCGCGCCGTCGACCTCCGCTGTCTTGCCATCGCGCTTGAACGTCACCGTTCCACCCTGGGCGCCCGCCGCGCCGCGATCGAGCGCGAAACGTTCCACGTGCAGACGGTCCTCGTGCCCGTCCTCACCGAACATCGTCGTGAGCATGTCGACGAAGCCGCTCGGACCGCACGCCCACGTCTGCCGTTCACTCCAGTCGGGGACAGCCTCGTTCAGGGTCGCCGCGTCGACGCGGCCTTGGACACTCGTCAGTCGGAGCTTGAGGTCCACCAGACCCGCGGCGGCGAACGACCGCAGTTCGTCGAGGAACAGCACGCCGTCCTCGTCGGGCGCCGAGTGCACCAGAACCGCGTCCACGCGCTGCCCGCGCCGTGCCATGGTTCGCAGCATCGACATGATCGGCGTGATGCCGCTGCCGGCAGTCGCGAACAGCAGTTTCTCGGGCGGCGGGTCGGGCAGGACGAACTCGCCTGCCGGCGCGGCCAGACGTACGACGGTGCCCGGCGTCAGCCCGTTCACCAGGTGCGACGAGAGGAAACCCTCGGGCATGGCCTTCACCGTGATCGCCACGGTCCGATCGGCGACGGAGCTGTCGGGTTCCGACGTCAGCGAGTACGAGCGCCACGTCCATCGTCCACCGACCAGGACGCCGATCCCGATGTACTGCCCGGGGTGGTAGTCGAACGAGAAGCCCCAGCCCGGCGCGATGACGATCGTGGCGCTGTCGGCGGTCACCGACTTCACCGCGACGATCTTGCCGCGCAACTCCCGAGCCGACCACAGCGGATTCACGAGGTGCAGGTAGTCGTCGGGCAGGAGCGGCGTGGTCACCCGCGCCGCGGCGGCGCGCAGCCAATTGCTGCCCTTACCGCCGGACACTCCGGCAACCGGTGCCTCGAATCGTTCCCGCCAGCCCATGTTCGACTCCTCCGCCGTCCCGGTCCGATCAACGAACCGCTAACCTACGCCTCCGTAGGTTAGCGGTTGGACGGCGGGAGGGCGAACGCTGCTGCTCACGCCAAGAGCGTGCCCGACTCGGCCCGGTACGGCGTGAAGAAGTCGTTGGCCGGCGCACCCGAGAGGGACAGAACCAGGCCCGGCACGGACTGTCCGTCGATCTGCTCGCGGATGATGTCGGCGTGCCCAGCGTGGCGCGCGAACTCCTCGAGAAGGTGACCGAGGTAGTAGCGATTCTTGATCGGACGGGAGTCGAGGATCCCGGCCCACGGTGCGGGCAGTTCCATCGAGTCGCCGTCCGGATCGCAACCGCGGGCGGCGGCGATGAACGCTGCCCGATCGGCGTCGAACCGCTCGATGAGCCCAGCCGCCGTCTCGTCGTCGGTCAGGGCGAAGCTGCCCATGTACTCCGCAAAGCCCGCCTCGTCGAAGACTCGATCGACCGACTCGCCGCGCAGACGGGCTGCGGCAGCCGGCAGACTGTGCGCGATGTGCTTGAGGACGCCACCGACCGACAGCACGCTCCGGCACGGCGTGAGACGGGCCTGCTCCTCGGTCAGTCCGTAAAGCGCGGCGCGCAGGTGGTCGAGTTGCTGGTCGAGGTAGCCGACGAAGCCGGTGATCTCGTTGTCGCGAGCGGGTGCGTACATGGTGTCCTCCAGGTGATCTGATCTGCGTGTGCCCTGAGTCTCACAGGCATTGCGGTCAGTTCTGGTCCTGAATACGACGAATTCGTACCGCCCGGCGTCTGTGGCTAGAGGAGCTCGAGCAGAAACGGGAGTTCCTGCGTGGCGTACCAGCCGAGGTCGTGGTCTTCGACGTCGCCGATCGTGAGCTCGGCGTCCTCATCACCGAGGTCGGCCGCATCGACCGCTTTCACCGCAGCCTGCACCGCCGACTCCGCGGCGCCGCCGTCGACGTGGACCGCGACGATGTCGCCGGTCGCCACCCCGCCCGCCACCCGCACCACGGCGTCGTCGAGGTCGGGACGCACAGCGGCGTCGGCGTCGGCGACCACCACGACGCGGCGAGCGGGCAGCCCCGACTCGTCGTCACTCAGCAGCCGCAGCGATGCGCGCGCAGCCTCCCGCAACGCCACCTCGCCGAGCTCTTCGTCGTCGCCGGACGTGTACGCCTCGCGCAGTGCGGGCGTCACGGCGAATCCCGTGCCCCCGAGGGGCAGGAACCGGGCACCGTCTGCCGTGACCAATTCCTGGATCATCGCCAACGTCGCAGGCAGATAGACACGCATGTAGTTGATTCCCTCTCTCATGGCTTCTTCGGCGCCAGACCCACCGGCCCCGCGTGCAGTAGCTCGTCGAACGACTCCACGAGGTACCCGGCCATCGCGGGCAAGTCGGTGACCACGGATCGGTCGGCGAGAAACGCGAACTGCACGGAGTCGCCATACTCGTTCACGCTGATCGCCAGTGCACGCTGGGCCGACAGTGTCGGCACCGTGTAGATCTGATCCACGCGACAACCCTTCAGGAAACGTTCGGAGATGCCGTCGCTCCAGAAGATCGGCACGTTGTACGCGCGCTGGAAGATGCTGCTGAACGCTCGGCTCGAGAATTCGCCGAACGGGACTATCCCCAGCTCCGGGAGGAGCGGCTTCACCTCCGACGTCAAGCGGCTGGTCGTCCCCGCATATCGGTCAGCGAGGCCGGCAACCTGCATCAGCCGCACCACCGGCGAGTCCTCGCCGACCGGGAGATCAGTGACGAACTCGGGGCCGTTCGCGGGCATCCACGATCCGGCATCGTCCGACGCCGCTCCCGACGTGTCCGACCCCGTGTCGGCGTCCCTGGCCCGCAACGGGACGATCACCCGCACGGCCTCGGCGTGGCCGACCGAGTCCTTCACCGACAACGACCAGCGGCGCAGGACCCCGGCGACGACGGCGAGCAGGACGTCGTTGAAGGTGCAGTCGAAGCGGTTCGCGATCTTCACACAGTCTCGGCGTGGAATCTGGGCGGTGGTGAACAGCCGCGCCGACGTGGTGACGGCGTTCAGCGGACTGTCCGGGGCGGCGTCGACGAGCCGCTGGACCGTCGCGGTCACGAGCCGCGCCGACTTGTCGGCCACCGACCAGACGTCGGCCACCGGACCGTTGCCGCGCAACAGCGAATCGACGAGGTCCCGTGGTCGGGTGATCGCCTCGGCGAGTGCGCCGACGGTCATCGACGCCTGCCTGGGCGGTGCGGTCGGTAGCCACAGGTCCTCATCGAGGCTGCGGCCGTCCGGAGTGTCGTCGGTGATGGCTTCGCTCAGATCGCGGTCGGCCGGTCCCCCGATCAGGCACCGATGCGACTTGGTGAGGACCGCGGTGCCGCCGCCCGCGAGGCCTTCGATCAGGTACATCTCCCACAGTGGTCGCGTCCGGTCGAGCGGACGCGACATCAGTCGCGCGATCAGCTCTTCGAGCTGGCCGGGGGTTCCCGGTTGCGGGAGGGCCGACAACCGAACGTGATATGTGACGTCGAATTCGGGATCGTCCACCCACAGCGGGCGACCGAGTCCGAGCGCGACCTCTTTGACGATCTGCCGATAGCGGGGGACCAGTTGCAGGCGACGCTCCACCAGCGACACCAGCGACGGATAATCGAGCCTCCCGCCCCGAGCCGGATCACCAGACGTCGAGTCGACGATCACCAGGGCGCCGGTGAGCACGCTGGTACCGCTCCCGTCGAGGAAGTAGTACATCGCGTCTTCGGCCGACAATCGATTCACCATGATGTGTTCGAGTCTAAGGCGTTTCGCCGCTCCCGGTGCCACCGCGCTGACAGCTGCCGTCGCCGAATGTGCGCTGACGGCTACCGTCACAGAATCCCGAACTCGGTGAGCATCCACCGTTCGACGGCGGGCCGCCCCGGCGACCGGACTGTTCGGAGCTCGACGCGACCGGCGACGGCACGAGCGCGAACATCGCGTTCGACGGTCCCGAAGTAGTTCGCCGCCCGCGCCGACACCATCTGCAAGTGGACTCGACGTAACCGCACCGCAGGCCCACGGACCGGCGCTCGAGCCACCTCGCATTCTCGCTTGCGTAGTGCGACCGCGATCTCTTCGAAGACTTCCACGGTGACGAGCGGCGACAGGTGCTCGCACGGCCGCCGTCCGTCGAGCACTTCGACGATCCGCTGCAGGACCGCGATGACGTAGCCGCGCGCGGCGCGCGCCGCCTCGACGGGCGGACCTGTCGTCGTTTCCCGTGGATCCTGCGTCGTTCCGGGACAAACTCGTGTGACGGTGCTCATACTCTTTGGACGCACGTCAGGTCTCCGCGGTTCCATGACACGCCGCTCGGGGCACGTCACCCGCCCTGAGCGCTCGGTGTCGGCCGTCAGTCAGGTCAGCGGGGCCGCGCCGTGATGCTGCTGGCGCCGCGGCCATGGGATCACGTGCACGACTGCCAGGACGATGCCGCCCCACAGTGCGCCGAACACCGCGGACGCGAGGGTGTTCGCGATCCAGCCGATCGCGCCGCCGATCGACGGGATCAGATCGTGAAACCAGTGCTCGATGCTGTGCACGACGCCGTACGGGAACGCCCAGCCGAGCTCGTCGACGCCTTGCAGCACGATGTGTCCGCCCACCCAGCACATGGCGACAACGCCGACGGCGCTGAGCGTCGAGAGCACGACCGGCATCGCGGTGACCAGACCGCGACCGAACGCGGCGACCGCCTTCTGCCGGCGGCCGGCCAGGGCGAGCCCGATGTCGTCCATCTTCACGATCAGCGCGACGACGCCGTATACGAGTGCGGTGATCAGGATTCCGACGATCACCAGGATCACCGCCCGCGCCACGAACGCCTCGTCGGCCACCTCGTTGAGTGCGATCACCATGATCTCGGCCGACAGGATGAAGTCGGTGCGGACTGCACCCGACACGACCGCCTTCTCCTGCTCGGGGCCGATCTTGTCGACGGTCTCCGCGGCTTTCCCGTGGCCCGAGAGCACCTCCCAGATCTTCTCTGCGCCCTCGTAGCAAAGATACGTTCCGCCGACCATGAGGATCGGGGTGAGCAGCCATGGCAGCCACTGGCTGAGGACCAACGCTATCGGCAGAATGATCAACAGCTTGTTGCGCAGCGATCCCTTCGCGATCTTGCCGATGATCGGCAGCTCGCGATTGGGACGCACACCGTGCACGTAGCGCGGCGTCACCGCGGTGTCGTCGACGACGACGCCCACCGCCTTCGCGCTGGCTCGCCCGGTGGCGGCTGCGACGTCGTCCAGCGACGCGGCAGCCATTTTAGCCAGTACCGCGATGTCGTCGAGAAGGGCGGCGAGTCCTGCGCTCATATCGAGACACGATAGCGCCCGGCGGCCGAAGCCACCGGGCGCTACCTGCGCGTCCTACTTCTTACGACGGTTACGCCGCTCGGCTTCGCGTCGTTCCCGCCGACTGCCGCCGCCCGCTGCGCCACTGTTCGCGGCGCCCACGCGCGCCGGTGCGGGTACGGGTGCCGCACCTGCGAGCTCCTGTGCCTGCGAATGGATCTCGGCCGCACCGTCTTCACCGGGCCCGCTGAACATCTGCGAGTCGTCGTCGGCGGATCCACCGCTGAGCCCCGCAAGCATGTCGCTGACGCTCGTGCCGAGCGCGGGTGCGGGTGCCTCCACCTGGACCTGCGCGTTGAACAGGATCGAGACGGTCTCCTCTTTCATCGCATCGAGCATCGCGGTGAACATGTCGTAGCCTTCACGCTGGTACTCGACCACCGGGTCGCGCTGCGCCATCGAACGGAGGTGGATGCCTTCGCGGAGGTAATCCATCTCGTACAGGTGATCGCGCCACTTGCGATCGAGCACCTGCAGGAGCACGGACCGCTCCAGGTTCAACATGCCCTCGTCGCCTGCCACGCCGACGATCTCCTCGACACGCTTGTCGTAGGCGGCGAGCGCGTCATCGACGATCAACTGGCGAAGTTCCTCGCGCGAGATGTCGTCGCGTTCGCCGAACTCGTTCTCGCCGACGACGTCCTTCGCGTCGATCCCGACCGGGTACAGTTCCTTCAACGCCGTCCACAGGGTGTCGAGGTCCCAGTCCTCGGCGTATCCGGTCGCGGTGGCGCCGTCGACGTACGCGCCGACAACGGTGGACACCATGTCACGGATCTGGTCACGATGGGTGTCACCCTCGAGGATGTCCCGGCGTTCGCCGTAGATCACCTTGCGCTGGGCGTTCATCACCTCGTCGTATTTGAGGACGTTCTTGCGGATCTCGAAGTTCTGTTCCTCGACCTGAGTCTGCGCGCTGCGGATGGCGCGGGTGACCATTTTCGCTTCGATCGGCACGTCCTCCGGGAGGTTGACGCGGGTCATGATCGACTCCAACGCCGCGCCGTTGAACCGTCGCATCAGCTCGTCGCCGAGCGAAAGGTAGAAGCGGGACTCGCCGGGGTCGCCCTGACGTCCGGAACGGCCGCGCAGCTGGTTGTCGATACGCCGCGACTCGTGACGTTCGGTGCCGAGCACGTAGAGGCCACCGACCTCACGGACGTCGTCGACCTCCGCTGCCGCCTGCTCACGCGCGACGGTGATCGCGTCCTCCCACGCGGCCTCGTACTCGTCCGGCGTGTTGACGGGGTCAAGGCCGGCCTTGCGCAGACGCGTGTCGGCGATGATGTCCGGGTTGCCGCCCAGGACGACGTCGGTACCTCGACCGGCCATGTTCGTGGCGACCGTGACCGCACCCAGACGTCCCGCCTCGGCGATGATCTGGGCTTCCTGCTCGTGGAACTTCGCGTTGAGGACCGAGTGGTCGACGCCCGCTTCGGCGAGCTGCTGGGACAGGTATTCCGATCGTTCGACGCTCGTGGTGCCGATCAGCACCGGCTGGCCCTTGGCGTGCCGTTCGACGATGTCGTCGACGACGGCCGCGAACTTGGACTCCTCGGTCTTGTAGATGAGGTCGGCGCGGTCCGCACGGATCATCGGCCGGTTGGTCGGGATCGGCACGACGCCCAGCTTGTAGATCTGCTGGAACTCGGCGGCCTCGGTCTCGGCGGTACCGGTCATGCCCGAGAGGGTGTCGTACAGGCGGAAGTAGTTCTGGAGGGTGATCGTGGCGAGCGTCTGGTTCTCCGCCTTGATCTCGACGCCTTCCTTCGCCTCGATCGCCTGGTGCAGGCCCTCGTTGAAGCGACGGCCGTCGAGCACACGACCGGTGAACTCGTCGACGATCATCACCTCGCCCTTGCGGACGATGTAGTCCTTGTCCCGGTGGAACAACTCCTTGACCTTGATGGAGTTGTTCAAGTAGCTGACGAGCTGGGCGTTCTCCGGCTCGTACAGGTTGTCGATTCCCAGCCGGTCCTCGACGAAGGTGACGCCCGCTTCGTGGACACCGACAGTCTTCTTCTTGATGTCCACTTCGTAGTGGACATCCTTCTCCAGCAACGGCGCGATCCGCGCGAACTCGCCGAACCACTTGCTCGACGAGTCGGTGGGACCGGAGATGATGAGCGGCGTACGCGCCTCGTCGACGAGGATCGAGTCGACCTCGTCGACGACCGCGAAGTTGTGCCCGCGCTGCACGAGCTCCTCGAGGGAGTGCGCCATGTTGTCGCGCAGGTAGTCGAAACCGAACTCGTTGTTGGTTCCGTACGTGATGTCGGCTGCGTAGGCGGCGCGACGTTGGTCCGGGCTCATGCCCGTCAGGATCACATCGGTGTCCAGGCCGAGGAAACGGTGAACGCGGCCCATCCACTCCGCATCACGCTTGGCCAGGTAGTCGTTCACCGTGACGACGTGGACCCCCTTGCCCGACAACGCATTCAGGTATGCGGGCAGCACACATGTCAGGGTCTTGCCCTCACCGGTCTTCATCTCGGCGATGTTGCCGAAGTGCAGTGCGGCACCGCCCATGATCTGAACGTGGAAATGTTTCTGGTCCAGGACGCGCCAGGCGGCCTCACGGGCGACGGCGAATGCTTCGAGCAGGATGTCGTCGAGGGTCTCCCCGTCCGCCAGCCGCTTCTTGAACTCGTCGGTCTTGCCACGCAGTTCGGCGTCGCTGAGCGCTTCCATCTCGTCCGAGAGCGCCTCAACGCTCGTCGCGTACGAATCCAGTCGTTTGACCAGACGTCCTTCGCCGAGTCGGAGCAGCTTGTTGAGCAACGGTAATCCTCTTGGTAGGCGGTCGAGTTCGCCGCCGGCCTGTCACCAACGAGACGACAGGCCGAACAGACCTCCACCCATGGTACGGGGCGCGCGAACGCAGGCACGTCGAGCACACCGATAAGGAGTGTCGCTGCGACCGGAGAGAAGTGATCCGGCCGCCCCCACGGGCGATGCGAGGACGGCCGGAACCTCCGACCGGATCAGGCGAGTCTGATCAGACCGTAATCGAATGCGTGACGTCGGTAGACGACCGACGCCTTGTCGGTCTCCGAGTCGTGGAACAGGAAGAAGTCGTGGCCGACCAGTTCCATTTCATAGAGCGCATCGTCGACGCTCATCGGCGAGGCCGGGTGGTCCTTGACACGGACGACCTGTCCCGGGCGGTATTCGTCGGCACCGTCGTCCCACGGGTCCCACGGGTCTGCGCCGTTCTCGTCGAGTTCGCCGACCTCCGCGATCGGTGGCATCGCGTCGATCGACACCTCGCCGAGTGACGGAGGCCGGTGCTGACCGTCCTTGCGGATCTGCTTGCGTCGCTTGGAGCGCCGCAACCGCTTCTGCAGCTTGTCGAAGGCGAGTTCTGTTGCAGCGTAGAAGTTCTCACCTGTCCCCTGAGCACGAATGATGGGTCCGCGGCCGATGGCCGTCACTTCGACGACCTCGCTGTCCTTGGCGCGGCGAGGGTTGGGTTCGTGGTACAGGACGACGTCGAATCGGAAGATCGAGTCGTCGAAGTGCTCGAGGCGGGAGAGTTTGTCACCGAGATATGCGCGGAAGTGATCGGGTATCTCCACGTTGCGCCCGTTCCAGGAGACGTCGGCCTTCGGAACGGACAGTTCGCCCGCGTTCGACGAGTTCGGCGGCGGCGTGAAGGCCTTCTGCGCCTCCTCCCGTGACTGCGGCTCGGGACCCTTCGGTTCGCGCTGACCTTTTCGGTGAACGACCGTCATATCGAGTTCCTCCTCTGAATGCTCCCACTCGGGGCCCGCCCGGATGGGAAACCGATTTGCGTGACGCACTGCACGGTCCTGTTCGGTGGAGCCGAAGTGCGCAGCAGTGCAACGGCACATCTGGCAGCGACGTCTCCGGTGGCCGCGGGCTCATGCGTCATGCCCGGAGAAAAGGTGCTTCACCTCCCGGCACTCGACGTTCATCACTGCCACTTCCGAAGGTATCCGCAAACTTGCCTTCCGGCCACGCTTTCGTGATTCGTCGCGCCTTACTCACGCGGGGCGAGCGCCGTTCACGCCCCCGCGAGCACGACGACGGTGTCCACCCCGACCCCGGCGCGGGCCAGTCGGCGCACCGACGCTGCGGCGGTCGCACCCGTGGTGAGTACGTCGTCCACCAGGACGACGACGGTGTCCGCGGCCGTCGCCGCCGCCGGTGGGCTCCGGGTCAGTTCGATCGCGCCTGCCAGGTTCGAGGCGCGTGCTCCGGCCCCGAGCCCGGCGGAGTCTTGCGTCAGGTTCGCGGTCGCCAGCAGCGGCAGTACGGTGGTCCGCGGGCCGAGGAGGCCTGCGGCGACCGTCGCGACCGCAGTGACCGGGTCACCGCCGCGTCGTCGGGCAGCCGACCGCTTGGTCGGCGCGGGGATCACTGCGAGCCGCCTGCCGATCGGGAGGTCGCCCCACTGCGCAAGCGTCATCAGCGCATCGGCCAGACCCTCACCGAACGCCTGCGCGAGGTCGCGCCGCCCGTGTTCTTTGAGAGCGAGGACCGCCGCCCGGATCGGCCCGTCGTAGCGACCGAGCGCCCACGCCGGCGCATCGACCTCGACGCGCGGCGCGAGCACGCGGGGCGCGTCGCGCAGGCGGGCTGCGCATACCGGACACCAGAACGTGTCGGGGCGTCCGCACCCGCCGCACACCAGGGGAACGGCGAGGTCGCCGAGCGCTGCGGCGACCTCCCGCAGCACGCGCACCGGCCCACCGGGTCCCATCACCCGATCATCGCCGATCGCAGCCGTCGGTGTCAGCCGCGTCATCCACAGGCTGCGCCACCCGCGGGGCGGGTGGCAGCTCAGCCCGCGGGCACCACCGGAAGCGTCCCCGGGTCCATGTCCGGGGCGACTCCTGTCCAGTACTGATCCGGACGCCCGGTGCCGGTCCCCAACTGCTGCACGCCTTGCGTGTCGCCGACGTAGACGGTGTCGCCGCTGGCGGCCACCGACGTCAACGGCGGCTTCAAGTTGCCTGCCACCAACTCGTCGGACGGCCCTCCGGCGAGCGAGATCCGCATCACCGGCGACTCGGTGCCCGCGCGGACCGCGTACAGCACCGAAGAACTCGACCAGGCGACGTCCTGGACTGCGGTGTCGAGGTCGACGGCGGCGTCCCGGACCCCCGTCAGCGACGGCACGCCGCGTTCGTTGATCGAGAGCACCGCGAACATGGGTTCGCCCGCAACCACCAGCGCCACCCGGACGCCGTCGGGAGCGACACTCATCGCGGTGATCGGCCCCGGTGATTTCTCGGCCACCTCGGTCACATCCAGGTCGACGGTGCCCGCACTGCCCTGCGTGTCCAGCGACCACTGGATTGGGCGACCGTCGACGATCGCGTAGCCCACGCTCGAGTCGGCACCGTACGTCGGCGACGTCACGCTGCGTCCGGTCGTGATCTCGACGGGGTCGGCGCCGTATCGGCCTTCCACGAGGACTTCGCGTCCCCGTTGGGAGAGAACGGCCGCGGCCCGCGACATATCGGCGGTCACCGCGGCGGCCCGCACGTCGCGGGTGGTCCCGAGCGGCCCCGGAACCGGGATCGCTCGTCCGGCCGTCGACCGGACGAGCGCACCGTCGTGGACCAAGTGCAGCGGCGGCGGCACGACGTCTGGTTCAGCCTCGAACGACTGGACGTCGGCCGTCCGCCAGCCGCCGTCGTGGCCCGGAACGAGCGGGGCGCCGTCGGCGTTCAGGTTGTACGTCCCGGTGACGCCCGCACCGTCGAGCGTCCAGATCAGCTGTGCCGCGAGCACCGTTCGGTTGCGTGTGTCGTCGTCGGTCACGTTCGCGATGTCGACGGTCACCGTGTCGCCGTCGGTGACGACCGGACCGGACAGTGTGGCGCCCTTGTCGGCTCCGGAGCCGACGGCGCCCGCCAGATCCGATGCCGGACCGCGCAGGAGCAACGAGACGACGTCGGTGGCCTCGGGCGTGGCGCCGAACACCCAGCGCGGGTCGGTCACCAATCGCGTCATAGTGCGATCGGGGAAGTAGAGGTTCACCTGACGGTAGGCCGTCAGAAATTGAGCGCGGTCGGTGATGGCGCCGCGCGGTATGTCTCCCGAGATCCGCCAGGAGCCGCGCACCCGAGACAGGGACAGCGGAACGACGACCGCCCCGGAGGCAGGCAACAGCTGACCGGACGAAGTCAGGGTGCCGACCTTGTCTGCGGTGATCCGCAGCCGGACGGCGTCCTCGGTCCGCTCGTCGACGACCACTCCGACGTTGTCGACGATAGTCATGTCCCCTTGATCATCCCACCGACCGGACGCCGACGCCGTCAAGAACTTGCGTGCGGCCCGGTGACCGGCGCTGGGATCAGCCATCGCCTTGACCGCATTGCGCGCCAACGTCTCCGGATCATCGTTGCGCCGCGATACGGGGACCGCGTTGGCCGGGTCCTTGCGATCGAACGCTTCGATCGGCTGCGGGGCCGACGAGTCGGGCACCGCCACACATCCCGCCGACAGTGCGGTGGCGACGACGAGAAGCATCGCGACGACGATGCGGGGTGCGCGCTTCACTTGTTCACCTCCGGAGTCGGCTTGAGCGGGAGTGGACTACCCAACAGTTTGTGCCCGCGGAGCAGCGGGAGGGTCAACCGAAAACACGATCCGACGCCGGGCTCGCCCCACGCCTCGAGTCGTCCGGCGTGCAGGCGCGCGTCCTCGATGCTGATGGCCAGTCCGAGTCCGGTGCCGCCGGACCGTCGGACGCGCGACGGATCCGATCGCCAGAACCTGTTGAACACCAGTTTCTCCTCACCGGCCCGCAGACCGATCCCCTGGTCACGCACCGTGATCGCGACCGCGTCGCCGTCCGAGCGCATGGTCAGGACCACCGGCCGACCCTCGCCGTGGTCGATGGCGTTGGCGAGCAGGTTCCGCAGGATCCGTTCCACTCGGCGCGGATCGATCTCCGCGAACACCGGTTCGGCGGGCAGGTTGACGACCAGTTCGGTGTCCGATTCCACCGCCAGGTGCGTTACGGTCGACACCGCGCCGTCGATGGGGATCGCGACGTCCATCCGCTCGGCGGCCAGGTCGGCCATACCCGCGTCGTGTCGGGAGATCTCGAGGAGTTCGGTGAGTAGCGTCTCGAATCGGTCCAGTTCTTTCGAGAGCAGTTCCACCGACCGTCGCTGCATCGGATCGAGCTCGTCGCGACTCTCGTACAACACGTCGGCGGCCATCTTGACTGTCGTCAGCGGCGTTCTCAATTCGTGGCTGACGTCGCTGGTGAACTGTCGTTGCAGCCCGCCGAACTCTTCCAGGTGGGTGATCTGTCTCGACAACGACTCGGCCATGTCGTTGAAGCTGACGGCCAACCGTCCGAACTCGTCGTCGCCGTTCACCGCCATTCGCTCGGTGAGTCGGCCGTCGGCGAACCGGACGGCGATTCGTGAGGCCGACCGCAGCGGGGCGATCACCTGGCGGGAGACCAGCCACGCGATTGCGGCGAGCAACCCGAGCAGGACGATGCCGCCGGCCAGCATTGTTCCGCGGACCAGCGCGCCCGTGTTCTCCTCCCCGGTCAACGGAAAGACGAGGTAGAGCTCGAGGTCTTGCAGCGGCGACTCGACGGGGGTGCCCACGACGAGGGCGGGCACGCTGCTGCCCTCGCGTTCGACGGACGTGTACTGGTACGCGACTTGCCCGCCGCCGACCATCGACAGCAACGATCGCGGGATCTCCTCGATCGGCCCCACCGACAGCCCGGCGTTGGCCGATCCCCGGTCGCCGACCGTCAGCACACTGTCGAAGGTGCCGACACCGGGCGAGGACTGCGCGGTCTCCGAGTCGGCGTCCGAGAGCAGCGATCGGGCGCGCGCCATGAGGTTCTGAGCCGATGAGTTGCTGTCCGACGAGCTGAGGACGCGTTCGACGGCGCCGCGAGCGCGATCGACCTCTTCGGTGGCCGCGGCCTCTTTCGCGTCGAGGAGCCGTCCTGTGATCTGGCTGATGAGCAGGAACCCGAGGATCAACAGGACGACGAACGAGAGCACGAGCGTCGACACGACGACCCGCAGCTGCAGCGAACGTGACCACATCGCGCCGAACGCGCGGCCGACAGAGGCGGCCGCGCGTTGGAGTCGTGCGATGAGCCGGTTGAACCGGCGTCGACCACTCATGGCGGTCCGGCCTTGTAGCCGACTCCCCTCACCGTGAGCACGATCTCCGGGTTCTCCGGATCGGTCTCTACCTTTGCTCGAAGACGCTGCACGTGAACGTTCACCAGTCGTGTGTCCGCCGGATGCCGGTAACCCCACACCTGTTCCAGGAGGACATCACGGGTGAACACCTGCCGCGGTTTGCGGGCCAGCGCGACGAGCAGATCGAATTCGAGCGGAGTCAGCGAGACGGGCTCACCGTCGCGCGTCACCTTGTGCGCCGGGACATCGATCTCCACCGGTCCGATCGCGAGGAGTTCGGCGGGCTCGTCCTCGGTGCGACGCAGTCGTGCGCGAATACGTGCGACAAGCTCCTTCGGCTTGAACGGCTTCACCATGTAATCGTCTGCGCCGGACTCGAGTCCGAGGACGACGTCGACCGTGTCGGATTTCGCAGTGAGCATGACGATCGGGACACCGGAGTCCGAGCGCAGCACCCGACACACGTCGATGCCGTTCATACCCGGCAGCATCAGGTCGAGCAGCACCAGGTCGGGGCGCACTTCGCGGACCGCGGTGAGCGCCTGCGTGCCGTCGCCGACGACGAACGGTTCGAACCCTTCGTTGCGAAGCACGATGGTCAGCATCTCGGCGAGGGCGGCGTCGTCGTCGACGACCAGGACGCGTGGCTTCATGAGAACCCATGGTGTCACCTCTGCTCCCCGGAACGGGGTCCGACTCGCCGAGGCGCCCTCGACGTCTGCCTGTCCGGCAGTCACCGGATGAGTCCGTAGACTGGGGCGCGTGGGGATTCTGGTAGCCATCGAAGGTCTGGACGGAGCCGGTAAACGAACGATCGTCGGCCGCATCCACGACGCTGCGATAGCGCGTGGAGCTCGCACCACGACCTTCACTTTTCCCCGGTACGGCGAGTCGATCACCGCCGATCTGGCGTCGGAAGCTCTCCACGGCGAACACGGCGACCTGCGCGAAAGCGTGTACGGGATGGCGGTGATGTTCGCCCTCGACCGCGCGGCATCCGGGGCGGCGCTGCAAGCCGCGTGCGGAGAACACGATCTGGTCCTGTGCGATCGTTACGTCGCCTCGAACGCCGCCTACAGCGCGGCACGCCTCGGCGAGACGATCGGCGCGTCGCCCGTCGTCGACTGGGTCGCCGACCTCGAGTTCGGCCGTTTCCGTCTGCCGACCCCCGACCATCAACTGCTGTTGGGGGTGCCGCCCGAGGTCGCGATGGCGCGGGCGTCCGGACGGGCGGCCACCGACGTCGACCGCCCCGTCGACCACTACGAACGCGACAGCGACCTCCAGTCCGCCGTCTACCGCGCCTACTCTGACCTCGCCGCCTCGGGCTGGATGTCGACGTGGTCGCACGCCGCAGGCGACGACGCTGTGACGGCTGCCCTGGACCTTCTCGCGTAGCGCCTGGTCACTGACCGAGTCGAGACCCCCGGCGACAATCGCACCGGGGGTCTGCTCAACTCACTCGACTGGCGACGACGAGCACGATCTCAGTAGCGGTAGTGCTCCGGCTTGTACGGGCCTTCGACATCGACACCGATGTACTCGGCCTGCTCCTTGGTGAGCTTGGTCAGCGTCCCGCCGAGTGCTTCGACGTGGATGCGCGCGACCTTCTCGTCGAGGTGCTTGGGCAGGCGGTAGACCTCGTTGTCGTACTCGTCGTTCTTGGTCCACAGTTCGATCTGGGCGATGACCTGGTTCGAGAAGCTGTTGCTCATCACGAACGACGGGTGACCGGTGGCATTGCCGAGATTCAGCAGGCGGCCTTCGGACAGCACGATGATCGAATGTCCGTCCTCGAACACCCACTGGTCTACCTGCGGCTTGATGTTGATGCGCGTCATGCCGGGCGCGGACTCGAGGCCCGCCATGTCGATCTCGTTGTCAAAGTGGCCGATGTTTCCGAGAATGGCCTGATTCTTCATCTTCGTCATCTGCTCGAAGGTGATGATGCCGAGGTTGCCGGTCGAGGTGATGACGATGTCCGCATCGCCGATCGCATCGTCGACGGTGACGACGTCGAAGCCGTCCATGAGCGCTTGCAGCGCGTTGATCGGGTCGACCTCGGTCACCTGGACGCGGGCGCCCTGACCTGCGAGCGATTCAGCACAGCCCTTGCCGACGTCGCCGTAACCGCAGACGAGCGCCTTCTTGCCGCCGATGAGGACGTCGGTGCCACGGTTGATGCCGTCGATCAACGAGTGACGGGTGCCGTACTTGTTGTCGAACTTGCTCTTGGTGACCGAGTCGTTGACGTTGATCGCGGGGAACGTGAGGTCGCCTGCGGCGGCGAACTGGTAGAGGCGGAGCACACCGGTGGTGGTCTCCTCGGTGACGCCCTGCACCGAGTCGGCGATGGTCGACCACTTGGTGGCGTCGGCGGCCATCGACTTGCGCAGCAGTTCGAGGAACACCTTGTATTCGGCGGGGTGGCCGTCGTCGGTCGGCGGGACGACACCGGCCTTCTCGAACTCTGCGCCACGCAGGACCAGCATGGTCGCGTCGCCACCGTCGTCGAGGATCATGTTCGCGGGACGCGCCTGGCCGTCGTCTCCGGCCGGCCAGGTGAGCATCTTCTCGGCAGCCCACCAGTATTCCTCGAGGCTCTCACCCTTCCACGCGAACACCGGGACACCCTGCGGCGCTTCCGGAGTGCCGTTGGGTCCGACGACGATCGCGGCGGCAGCCTCGTCCTGGGTGGAGAAGATGTTGCACGACGCCCAGCGGACTTCGGCGCCGAGGGACGTCAGGGTCTCGATGAGGACGGCCGTCTGCACCGTCATGTGCAACGAGCCGGAGATCCGCGCGCCCTTGAGCGGCGCGACGTCGGCGTACTCGCGACGCAGTTCCATCAGACCCGGCATCTCGTGCTCGGCGAGGCGGATCTCCTTGCGACCGTATTCGGCGAGCGACAGGTCGGCGACCTTGAACTCGACTCCGTTAACTCTCTGGCTGGTCATGGCGTCCGAAGGCGCTGTCATCTGATCCCTCTCACGTTTACGTCGTTGACAGTCAAACGGTACCGGCAGACCCTCGAAGGGCCACCGGTACCGTGTGTCCAGAGTCTCTAGAGTAACGCGCTCAATCGGGCGTGCCGGGACCGCCGTCGGCCAACGGCTCGGAGTCGTCGGGGTCGGGCAGGGTCGTGACTTCCGGGTATCGGCGGATGAAGAGCACGCTGACGATGAGGCCGCCCCAGACGATCAGGGCCGCCACGACGAGCATGATGATCGCGGTGGTGCTCATCGCTTGACCTCCTTCTTAATCGTCACGGAATTCGCACGGCCACCGAGTTCGGGCCACGGACGGAAGCCAGGGTCGTCCCGTCCCTTCCAGGCGAACAACGGCCCGACCACGGCGAACAGGACGAGTAGGACGAGCGTTCCCCACCCGAACACGCCGACGAACCAGACCGGATAGCCCTCATACCCTTCGGTGATCAGGTCGATGAGTTTGTCGACGAGGATGACGCCCAAGAAGATCGGTGCGTACACGCCGATCACGATGACCCACCATTTGCCGACCTTGAACGTCGACACCGCACTCAGATGCAGGCGGAGTTCTTCGATATTGCGCATCACCCATACGGACAGCACACACATCACGATGGCGGAGAACACGATGCCGACATTGTTCGAGAAGGCGTCGACGGTGTCCAGGGTGTAGAGGCCGGTGGTCGTCGAGAACAGCGCGAACGAGATGATCGCGGCGACGATGCCGACCGCGACGGCCGCCGTCCGACGGCTGAGACCGAACTTCTCCTGCACGGCTGCGGACACGCCCTGCACGATCGACACCAGCGACGTGAAGCCTGCGATCACCAACGCACCGAAGAACAGGGCGCCGAACAGGGCGCTGCCGGGCATCTCGGAGATGACGGCGGGGAACGTGACGAACGAGAGGATCGGGCCAGTCAGGCCTTCGAGTTCGGCCACCGGGACGTGCGACTGGTGCGCGAGGAAACCCAGGGCCGAGAACACTCCGATACCTGCCAGGATCTCGAAGGACGAGTTCGCGAATCCCACGACCAGGCCGGACGACGTCATATTCGCCTTGCGGCGCTGGTACGACGCGTACGAGATCATGATGCCGAATGCGATCGACATGGAGAAGAAGATCTGACCATACGCCGCGATCCACACCGAGAGGTCGGTGAGTGCGTTCCAGTCCGGGGTGAACAGCGCGTTCAGGCCATCGGAGGCTCCAGGAAGAGTCACCGCGCGGATCACCAGCGCACCGAAGCCGATCACCAGCAGTGGGATCCCGAAGACGTTGAGCTTCTCGACGCCCTTGGCCACGCCCAGCGCGAGCACCGCGACGATAGCGACCCAGACCCCGACGAGCGGCCACGCAACACCGGCGACCAACTCCGTGGACACGCCGACCTCGTCGGGGAGTTTCAGATACTCACCGGTGAAGAAGTCGGCCGGTTTGTCGCCCCACTTGGTGCCGAACGAGAAGTAGAAGAAGCTGAGCGACCACGCGATGATCACCGCGTAGTAGACGGAGATCACGAAGAGCAGGCCCACCTGGAACCAGCCGAGTCCCTCGGCTCTGCGCTTCATCCGCCGGAAGGCCAGCGGCGGTGCGCCGCGGTATCGGTGGCCGATCGCGTAATCGAGGAACAGTACCGGGATGCCGACCGTCAGCAACGCGATCAGATATGGGACCAGGAATGCGCCGCCGCCGCTCTCGTACGCGACGCCAGGGAATCGCCAGATGTTGCCGAGGCCTACGGCGGAGCCGATCGCGGCCATGATGAAGCCGCTGTTACTAGTCCACGACTCTCTCGCGGCACCGCTCTTCGGCTGCACTTGCGTCAAGGCGTGGCCCCTTTCGTTGCTGAAACTGATGCGGCTGAAAACTGATGCGAACCTATCGCATCGAACTTGTACGTCCGGCCACATTGCCGACTCTGACGCGAGAAGAGAATATGCATCGCGCCGAACGCGCTTTCATCGACACCCCTGAACCACCCTTGGAATTAATCGGACCACGGTCCGGTTATGCTGGATGACAGCGCGCACCAGCGCACGAGACCAGACGAAAGCGAGAGGTCAATGCAGTTCGGCATCTTCAGCGTCGGCGACCTGACCGCCGACCCCACCACCGGCACCACCGTCAGCGAGCACGAGCGACTCCAAGCGATCACGGCTCTCGCGCTGAAGGCCGAAGAGGTCGGTCTCGACGTCTTCGCCACAGGTGAGCACCACAATCCGCCGTTCGTCCCTAGTTCGCCGACCACCATGCTCGGCTGGATCGCCGCGCGCACCAAGACATTGCAACTGTCGACCGCGACGACCCTGATCACCACGAACGATCCAGTCAAAATCGCCGAGGACTACGCGATGCTCCAGCATCTGTCCGACGGCCGCGTTGACCTGACGCTCGGCCGCGGCAACACAGGTCCGGTATACCCGTGGTTCGGCAAGGACATCCGCAAGGGCATCCCGATGGCCGTCGAGAACTACCACCTGCTGCGTCGCCTGTGGCGCGAGGAGTCCGTCGACTGGCAGGGCGAGTTCCGTACGCCCCTACAGGGATTCACCTCCACGCCGGCGCCGCTCGACGGCACGCCGCCGTTCGTGTGGCACGGCTCGATCCGGTCGCCGGAGATCGCCGAGCAGGCCGCGTTCTACGGTGACGGGTTCTTCCACAACAACATCTTCTGGAATAAGGAGCACACCGAGCAGATGGTGAATCTGTATCGGCAGCGCTTCGAGCACTATGGCCACGGCAGTGCCGACCAGGCGATCGTCGGACTCGGCGGCCAGGTGTTCATGGCGTCGACCGAAGCCGAGGCCAAGCGCCGGTTCCGGCCGTACTTCGACAACGCGCCCGTCTACGGGCACGGCCCGTCGCTCGAGGAGTTCACCGAGATGACGCCGCTGACCGTCGGCACCCCCGAGCAGGTCATCTCCAAGACGTTGGCGTTCGCCGATTACGCGGGCGATTACCAGCGACAGATGTTCTTGATCGATCACGCGGGATTGCCACTCGAGGCCGTCTTGGAGCAGGTCGAGATCCTGGGACGCGACGTGGTTCCGACGTTGCGGGCCGAGTTCGAGCGTCGCCGTCCGGCGCACGTTCCGTCCGATCCGCCGTCGCACGCGGACCTCGTCGCCGCGGGCGCCGACAGCAAGCACCGCCTGGTGATCCCGAATCAGGGCGTCGCAGCAGGAGCAGCGAAGTGACCCGCCGCGTGGCGGTCGTCAACGCCGGAGTCTCGGCTGCGTCGTCGACGCGGTTGCTCGCCGAGCAGTTGGCGGGTGCGGTCGATTCGGCCGTGTCCGCGCGCGGTGAGCAGGTGCAGATCGACTACGTCGATGTGGCCTCGCTCGCTCGCGACCTGGCGACCGCTGTCACCTCCGGCGTGCTGTCGACGCAGGTACGGGCGGCACACGACCTGGTCGCTGACGCGGACGGCCTGATCGTCGCGACGCCGGTGTTCGCGGCGTCGTACAGCGGCATCTTCAAGATGTTCTTCGACACCCTCGATCCCGACTCGATCACCGGTGTGCCCGTCCTCGCGGCAGCGACCGCCGGAACGCCGCGGCACTCACTGGTGATCGATCACGCGATCCGACCGCTTCTCGCCTACCTGCGCGCCGACGTGCTGCCTACCGGTACCTTCGCGGCGACCGACGACTTCGGATCGACCGAGCTGAACGGCCGCGTGTCGCGGGCGGGATCCGAGTTGGCGCAGCGCCTGGTGTCCGACGGCGCGGTCGCAGGCTTCGGCGGACCGACCGAATCGGCCCCGCGCCGTAGTGGCCGCAGCACCGACCTCGGCCCGGTGACCGACTTCGCGAGCCTGTTGAACGGCCACACCGGCCAGGTGTGAACGCGCCGACCGGTGCCGCATCCCCCGACGGAATGCAGCACCGGCGGCGTCGGTCAGGCGCTGAAGGTGCGGCTGACCCGCAGATCAGTCTCGCGCATCGTCGTTGCCGCCCGCTGAACTCCCACGCCGAGCCCGTCGAGGCGGGTCCGTGCGTCGGCAAAGAGCTTGTCCCACTGCGCCTGAGCCTGCTGGTACGACATCGCGCCACCGGAGTCCCAGTGGCTACCCAACGCGGTCACCTGCCTCTTGAGTTGTCCCGACAACTCCTCGAGTCGCTGGAACTGTGAGCGCAGGTCGCCCGACAGATTGTCGAGCCCTGCGAAGTTGTAACGGATCACTCCGGACATGTCTGTACTCCCCCTGTGAATCGTCGAGTCTGTGAATCGTCGAATGGCCAGTCGGCGCCTACATCGCCAGCGTGCCGTTACCCGAGGCGCCGACCATCGTCGCCGCCGTCGCGTCCTCGTCGTCGTATCCCCGGAACCCGGTCGTCAGCTTCGCCTCGATCTCGTCGAGTGCGTGCTGCAGCTTGGTCGCCGTCCCGTGCCAGTCGGCATGTGTGCCGCCGAACGCGTTGGACGCCTTGCCGTCCCACGTGCTCTGCCCCGTTCCGGCAGCGGACTGGATCCGGCCGATGATGCCCTGCATCTCGGACACGATCCCCTTGATCGACGACGCCGACGCCTGGGAGGCGCCGAGGTCGACGTTGAGTCCTGTCGCCATGTGGATATCCCTTTCTCTATGCCGGATCACACCGATCCGGCGAGGTCTGCGTGCCCCGCGTCCAGGCGTAGCCCGACGTCGGTTCCGAACGGCTGCGCGAGCAACGCCGCGAGTTCGTCGACCGGGTCGCCTGCTGCCCGGGTCGGTTCGTCGACGGCAGTCGACGAGTCAGTCAGCCGGAGTCCGGTGTCGTCGACGGGTCGGGCGGCACCGCTCGCCGCCATCGGGGTCATCGGTATGCCGCCGACCGGGCTCGCGGTATGAGACGCAGGCACCCCACTTCCCGCCGCCCCACTTCCCGTTGGCCCATTTCCCGTTGACCCGGTGCCCGCCTCCCCCGTAGTCATCGACGCATTGCTGGTGACCGGGCGGTCAGCCAGTTCGATCAGTGCCTGGCCAGCATCGACGGAGGGGGTCGCGCCGCTCGTCACGGCGCCCACGCCGGTTCCCGTTCCGGCCCCGCCGTTTGCGATCCCGATCGCGGTAGGCCGCATCGACGGCGTCGCATTCCCTGCGGTCCCATTCCCTGCGGTAGTGGTCCCGCCGGTCGCGGCAGTGCCTGTCGTGCCGAGCGCCGCGGTCCGATCGCCGGGAACGCAGCACGCACCGGCCGTAGCTGTTGCCGGGGCTCCCGTGGTTCCCATCGGGTCGGTGCCGGTCGTCTGCGCGGTTGATGGGTCTCCGCCGACCCCGAGTATCCCACCGACGAACTCGACTCCCGCGTCGAACAGCGGTCCGGCCTGCCGCAGCGCAGTCGACAACATGTCTCCGGACAGCCCTATCGGTGCATCGGACACCGCGACGGGAGTCCCGACCGCGCTGATGTGTGCGGTCGGTGCGGTGAGCTGAGCTCGTGTATCCGCGACGACGGCGAGGCCTTCGGTGAGGCCTTCGGCCGCGATCCCGAGTGCCGCGACTTGTCCGGCCGGTGTCACGAGGGTGGGAGCCGCCGCGGTGAGCAACCCGACGGTCTTGGCGACGACTCCCTGCAACTGCACGAGTCCGGCTCCGACGATCGTCGCGGCGGCTTGCACGTCGGCCGCCATGGCCGTCCCCTGCGCCGCGATCTGCTCGGACTGGCCCGCCGTTCGGACAGCGGTTCCGATTGCGGCGGTCGCGGCCTGACCCGCCCAGTCGGCGTCGATGTTCGAGGTCGCGTTCAGCAACGTCGACGCACCTGACTGCAGCAGACCCGCGAGGCTGCCGAGCGACTCGATCGGACTGTTCGCACCGGACAGACTGCCTGTCCCGAACGTGCCGAACAGGTCGACGATCGGTTTCACCAGCGCAGTCGGATCGAGCCCCGGCAGAGACGGCAGCGCGGGCAGCCCGAGATCGGACAGGTCCGGGAGACTGATCGACATCGGCGCATCGAAGGTGGGCAAGCCGAGGTCGTGCAGCACGTCGGCGACAGGCGTGTCGAGGAATGCGGTGAGACCGGTCGGCTCGAGCAGGTCGCCGACTGTCACAGTCTCTCCCGACGCCCCGCCGGACGTGACCGCCTCGTCGCACACCGTCATCGCGACCTCACACCTGCTGCGGCAGCAGCGTCGGCGGCGGTGAATCCGGCGAGTCCTGCGGCGGTCGCTGCTGCCGTTCCGGCGTGCACTGCGGCGAGGCGTCCCACCGCGTGTATGTGGTTGGCCTCGGCGATCGCGTACGCGGTGAGGAATTCCTGGCCGATGAGTCCGAATGCCGCCGCCATCACTGCCGCCTGCGCGGCGTCGACTGTCGCGGCGCCGCCCGTCGCCGTGGCGAGCGCTCCCGATTGCGCGCCGAACGCTGCGACGCCCGCGGGCGCCACCTGTACCTGACCACTCATGACTCCCCCTCCGTCGACGGCTCTCGACTACTTGGACGCACGTACCGGTCTTTCGGTTCCATCGACTCGCCGGTGAGCTCGGCGAAGTCGTCGACGAAGACGGCCATGATCTCCGCGCGTTCGGTGAAGGCCTGGGTCGCGGCGCGCACTGCGGTCCTCACGATCGCATCGGCCAATGCCGCGGGCCGCCCGTTGCCTGCGCCGGGAAGCAGTTGCAGCCGTGTCATCGCACCGGACACGTCGACGTCGACGATCACCCGGCCGTCGTCGCCCGTCTCGCGGACCGTCAATGCCGCCAGTGTGCGCTGCACGTCCTCGAGCATGTCGAGTTGCCGTTCGGCCGTGCGTTGCACGTCGTCCATCACGCTCATCGCGCGGTCCTCGCCGCGCGGGCCTTACCGGTGTCGGCGGCGTCTTCGGCGGCGAGGAGGTCAGCACGCGACGGCAGACCCAACAGCGAGAGCGTCTCCTCGGGGACCCCGTCTGCGGTCAACGCGGCCCGACGCCGAACGCCTGCGGTGACCCCGGCGAGTCGGCACAACGCGACGATGTCGTCGGCCAGTGCCGATAGGTCACGCCGACACTGCGCCGGCTCGAGTTTCATCGCGACCGGCAGGCCGGCCGGTGTGCAGGTCACGGCGATTCCGCCGCCTCGTGAACGCACCGTGGTCAGGCGTTCGGGAGTGGGGGTCTCGGCACCGGTCTGATCGAGTGATCTCTGTGTCTCCATGAAAGGTCAGACGCACGCTGCCCGCGTCCGGTTCCATTGATCTTCTTTCGGGCGAGTCGCGCGACGGCGGGCGTAGCGTTCGGCCTCACCGCATCCCAGAGACCAGCGCGCCGCGACGCGGCACCGAACGGACCAAGCACATGACCATGGACACCACCTCGCCCGCGGGCACCGAACCGTACGACGCCGACACCCCGCCGTGGCTGATCGCACC
Source organism: Gordonia sp. (in: high G+C Gram-positive bacteria) (assembly GCF_052106715.1). Taxonomy (NCBI): domain Bacteria; kingdom Bacillati; phylum Actinomycetota; class Actinomycetes; order Mycobacteriales; family Gordoniaceae; genus Gordonia; species Gordonia sp. (in: high G+C Gram-positive bacteria). The sequence continues at coordinate 8,798 of NZ_JBQEDL010000035.1, read as the reverse complement.
CCAGCCCAATCAGCCCGCCCAGCCGAACCAACCGGTTCAGCCGAACCAGCCCGTCCAACCGACGCAGCCCGCCCGCCCGACGATGGGCGACGAGATCGACCTATCCGGAATCGTGCCGCCGCCCGCAGCAGGGTTCGCGGCACCTGCACGGCCGCCGGCTGCCCCACCGCCACCACCCGTGTCGATGCCGCGCGCGCAGCCGTACACCCCGCAGCCTGCCGGGCGTTCCGTCCCGCCTGCGCCGGGCCCGTCGGTCCACCGCTCCGGGCCCGCTCTCGACGAGGTCGCGTTGATCCGGAAAGCTCGACGTCCACCGGTCCGCGGGTGGCGCCGCGCGGTCCACACCTTGAGCGGCGGCTCCGTCAATCCTGGCGAGTCCGCTGCCGAACTCGACTACCGCGACCTGCTCGAGCGGGTCCGGCAACCCGTCCGCGGCGACTACCGGATCGCGGTCCTGTCCCTCAAGGGCGGCGTCGGGAAGACCACGACGACCATCGGGCTCGGATCGACGTTCGCATCGTTGCGCGGCGACCGCGTGATCGCCGTCGACGCCAACCCCGACCTCGGCACCCTCGCGCAGCGGGTGCCGCTTCAGACCCAGTCGACGGTCCGCGACTTGCTCGCCGACCCCGTCCTCGCCCGCTACTCCGACGTCCGCGCCCACACGTCTCAGGCGCCGAGCCGTTTGGAAGTTCTTGCCTCCGAAAGGGATCCAGCAGCTGCCGAGGCATTCGACGAGAACGAGTACCGCGGCGTCATGTCGATCCTGCAGCGGTTCTACAACATCATTCTCACCGACTGCGGCACAGGAATGTCGCACAGCGCCATGCGCGGAGTACTCGACCTCGCGGACGCCGTCGTCCTCGTCAGCTCACCTGCCCTGGACGGCGCCCGCAGTGCGGGTGCCACGCTGGATTGGTTGGCAGGCCACGGATTCGGGCACCTCATCGCGCGCAGCGTCGTAGTGCTCAGCTCGGCTCGACCAGGATCGTCGACCATCGACATGGACGACCTGACCCGGCATTTCCTGACTCGGTGTCGTGCCGTCCACGAGATCTCATTCGACGACCATCTCGCCGAGGGCGCCGACATCGACCTCGATCTCCTCGGCAAGCGAGCGCGACGATCCTTCGTCGAGCTGGCGGCCACCATCGCCGATGACTTCGGCGGGACCGTGCTGCGACGTCATCCGCCTCTCGAGGGGTGAGGCGGCCACGCGCAGCGGCCTGGAGAGCGGGTCGGACGCTCTCCAGGCCGGGTGATGGTGATGCGGGGCCGTGCTCAGGCTGCGTTCTCGACTCCGTCCGCCCCTTGGGAGGGGAACGAACCCACGGGTCGGCGAGCCGCGCTGCCGCCGCGCGCAGCCTGCACGAATCCGGGACGTGCACGTCCGGCGAAAGCCTTGAACCACGATGCGACGGCGGCGACTCGGTTACGGAAGCCGACGAGGTAGAACAGGTGGACGCCGAGCCACGCGAGCCAGCCGAGCACACCGGTCAGTTTGATGCCGAGCGGCGCGTCGACGACGGCGTTGTGCCGGTTCACCACGGCCATGCTCCCCTTGTCCAGGTACTCGAACTCGGTGCCTGCCGCCTTCTTTCCGCGGATCACGTCGGCGACGTGACGCCCCTGCTGCATGGCGACAGGGCTCTGTCCGGGAAAGCCCTTGAGACTCGTCATGTCGCCGATGGCGAAGACGTCGTCGCGCTCGCCGACCGTCAGGTCGTCGTCGATGAGGAGGCGTCCGGCACGATCGGTCTCGCAGCCGGTCGCCTCGGCGATCACAGACGCGAGGCCGGTCGCCTGCACGCCGGCCGACCACACGACGGTCGCCGCGGTCAGGACGCGCTCGTCGTCTCCGCTGCGGACCACGACCTCTTGGCCGTCGATGTCGGTGACGAACGTATCGGTCAGGATCTCGACGCCTGCCTTCTCCAAGGTCTTGCGGGTGAACGCCGACAGTTTGCCGCCGTACACGGGCAACAGGTCGCCCGCTCCTTCGACGAGGTACACCTCGGCGGGCACCTCGGTGAAGTACCGGGCGCTCAGCTCGCGGATCTGTCCCGCGATCTCGACGCCCGTCGCGCCGCCGCCGACCACGACGTAGGTGTGCGCCTCGGCGTCCTCCGCGGGCGCGGCGAAGCACTCCAGGAGGTGGGCACGGAGAGCCACCGCGTCGTCGAGCGTCTTGAGGGAGAATGTGCGATCGGCCCACTCGTCGTGGCCGAAGTACCCCTGGGCGACACCGGCCGCGGCAACCAGGTGCTGATAGGAGACCTGCTCGGAGCCGTCGTCGGTACGGTAGGTGACGACCTTGCGCTCGACGTCGACGTCGGTCACGTATCCGCGAACCACCGAAACCGATTCCTTGGACGCGAGGACGTCTGCGATGCTCGGTGCGATCTCCTCGGTCGGGAGCACGCCGGTCGCCACTTGGTAGAGCAGCGGCTGGAACAGATGCTCCTCGGTCGCCGAGATGAGAATCGTGTCGACATTCGACTTCGCGAGCCGCTTAGCTGCGGCCAAGCCGCCGAAACCCGAGCCTATGACCACCACGTCGGTGTTGCGCATGTCCGATGCTCCTCTCGCGTCGTGTGCGTCTGTTACCAGCTTGCTAGAACTGCGATCTATCGACAAGGCAGACGAGCAGGCGTTCTCTTGTACTTTCAATCTGTTCTCTTCATAGAATGGCGGAATGGAATTTCGCCAGCTCGAGTATCTGGTCGCTGTCGCGGAGACCGGTGGGTTCTCCCGAGCCGCACAGCGCTGTTTCGTGTCTCAGTCGGCGATCAGTCACCAAGTGGCAGCGCTCGAGCGCGAGTTGGGCGCCGAACTGTTCGACCGTTCGCAACGCCGGGTCCGACCGACTGAGGCGGGCGAGACGCTCGTGCCGTATGCACGCGATCTGCTCGCCTTGCGCGACGATGCGATAGCCGCGACGGCTCCGCGTCCGGACCGTGTCCGCGTCGCCGCCAACATGTCGTTCGCCCGCGCCGCGTTGACCGCGGTCTCCGCGGTAAGAGAGCGAAATCCGGAGGCCGAGATCGACTTCCTCATCAAGCCGTTCAACCAGCGCGTCGAGGCGGTCGCCTCGGGTGAGGCCGATCTCGCGCTGATCCGCGGCACCGTCGATCGCGACGGCCTGTACCTCGATCCGCTGTGGGTCGATCAACCCGTGATCGCATTCAACTCCCGACATCCGCTCGCCGCAGGCGGCCAGGCGCCCACGCCGACCGACCTCGCCGACTATCCGTTGATCCTGCCGCCCGCCGACCGCCAGGTCCTGTTGCATCAACTCGTCGACCGCGCGTTCGCGCGCGCCGACGCCGAGGTCACCTACGGCCCCGAGATCAGAGAGGGCCACTCGGTCGCCTTCGAACTCATCAACCGGCAGACGGCGTGGACGCTTCTGTACGAGGATCCGTTGCAGCCGGGCATCTCGTGTCGGCGGAGCCTGAACTTCACGCTTCCGGTCTCCGCAGTGCTCCGCGTCGACGCGACGCCGAACGAACTGGTCGCCGAACTGCTCACCGAGCTGTCGAACGGTTTCCGGCGGACCTGAGCATCGACTCCGGCCGGCCGTCCCAGGTCATGATTCGAGGAGCCTGCGGGGTCCGGCGCCGTGCAGTCCGTACTCGTCGCCGGGATTGGCCAGCGCGCAGCGCTCCAACGACAGGCAGCCACAGCCGATGCAGCCGGTGAAGTCATCGCGCAGTTGCTGCAGTCGATGGATCCGTTCGTCGAGTTCGGCGCGCCACGCCTCCGACAGCTTCGTCCAGTCGGCAGCCGTCGGCGTGCGTCGTTCGGGCAGTCGCTGCAAGGCGGCTCGGATGTCGGCCAACGGGATCCCGACCCGTTGCGCGATCCTGATCAACGCGACGCGCCGCAGCGTGTCGCGCCGGTACCGTCGCTGGTTCCCGCTGGTCCGGCGCGCCTCGATCAAGCCTTCGCGCTCGTAGAAGTGCAGTGCTGACACCGCGACGCCACTGCGCGCCGACAGCTCGCCGACGGTGAGTTCCGTGCCACGCAACACTGGCCGATCTGACATCGTGCTCCCTCTCTCCGACCCGCCACTTGACCTCAACCTTAGTTGATGTTTCAGAGTCGAGGCATGAGCATGGAGACGACGGCGTGGAACACGATGTACGCCACGATGAACGCCCAGACCGGACACCGGCGGATCGATCCGGCGCTGCTTCGCCGGATCGCACGCTTCGCCGCGCGACTGAGACGACGTCTCGCCGGCTTCGCGGTGGTCAGCGTCGTCGTCGCGGGTCTAACCGTCGCGACTCCCCTGCTCGCCGGCCGGGTCGTCGACGCGATCACTCGGTCCGCACCGTCGTCGACCGTGGTGATTCTGGCGTCGATCATCGCGGGCGTCGCGTTCGCCGAAGCAGGATTCGGCCTCGTACAACGTTGGCTATCGTCGACGATCGGCGAACGACTGATCTTCGATCTGCGTACCGCGGTCTACGACCACGTCCAGACCATGCCGGTCGCGTTCTTCAGCCGCACCAGGACCGGCGCGTTGGTCAGCCGGTTGAACAACGACGTGATCGGTGCGCAACGCGCGTTCAGCGACGCGTTCTCCGGCGTCATTAGCAACACCGTCACGCTACTGCTCGCGCTGGTCGCGATGGTGAGCCTGTCGTGGCAGATCACGCTCGCAACGCTGCTGCTCCTGCCCGTGTTCCTGGTGCCCGCACGACGGTTCGGCGCGCGCATCGCCGACCTGCAGCGCATCCGAGCCGCGCACGATGCGGCGATGGGCGACCGCATGACCGAACGGTTCAGCGCGCCAGGCGCCACGTTGATCAAGCTGTTCGGCGGGGCCGATCGCGAGTCGACGGAGTTCGCCGATCGAGCTGGGCGCGTGCGCGACGTCGGCGTGCGATCGGCCATGGTGCAGGAGATCTTCTATCTGGCGTTGATGGTGGTGTCCGCGCTCGCGTTGGCGCTCGTCTACGGCGTCGGCGGCGTGCTCGCGTTGAACGGGCAGATCCAGACGGGCACCGTTGTCTCGTTGGCGATGCTTCTCACCAGGCTTTACGCGCCGCTGACCGCGCTGGCCAACACTCGGGTCGAGGCGATGAGCGCGATGGTCAGTTTCGAGCGGGTCTTCGAGGTGCTCGACCTCGCGCCGCTCATCGAGGATCGCGACGACGCGCGCCGAGTTCCGGACGGTCCAATCGGCGTCGAGTTCGACGGGGTCGCGTTCGCCTATCCGTCGCCCGCCCAGATCTCGTTGGCGTCGCTGGAGGACGTCGCCGTCCTCGATCCACGCCCAGGCGGCCAGGTTCTGCACGACGTGTCGTTCACGATCGCGCCGGGGCAGACGGTGGCGCTGGTCGGCACGTCCGGTGCCGGAAAGTCCACGATCGCCGGCCTGATCCCGCGACTGTTCGACGTCGACGAGGGATCGGTTCGCATCGGCGGAGTCGATGTACGCGATCTCGCCGCGTCGTCGCTGCACTCCGCGGTCGGCATGGTGACCCAGGACGGGCATCTGTTCCACGACACGGTCCGCGCCAACCTCACGCTGGCCAATCGCGACGCGACCGACGACGAAGTGTGGGACGCGCTGCGGCGGGCCCGACTCGACGGCGTCGTCGCTGCACTCCGGGAAGGCCTGGACACTATCGTCGGCGAACGCGGGTACCGGTTCTCCGGCGGCGAACGACAGCGACTGACGATCGCCCGCGTCCTGCTCGCCAAACCGCGCGTGGTGATCCTCGACGAGGCCACCGCTCACCTGGACACGACGTCGGAGGCTCAGGTCCAGCTCGCACTGTCCGAGGCGCTCGCCGGCCGCACCGCGATCGTGATCGCGCACCGCCTCGCCACGGTCCGCGACGCCGACGCGATCCTCGTCGTCGAGGACGGCCGGGTCGTCGAGTCCGGATCGCATCTGGAACTGGTCGATGCGGGCGGACGGTACGCCGAGTTGTACAGCGCCTGATCGTGTCTGTTGCTTTACCGCACCCTCACCTACCGGCGCGCACCCTCAACCCGTCGTAGCAGCCTAGGCCCAGGCTGCTACGACGCAATGAAGCGGCGACAAGGTATCTGAGACTGCGTCAAGATATCCGACGCTGCAACGACCCGAACGAGCGTGCGGGCAACCAGCCGACCTCGCCGTCGTCCAGGCATCTCTTGTTCTTTGGCCCGCGCCCCGACCAGCATCAACGCCCACGCAGCTTCCTCCCGAGACCCGAGCCCTCAACCCCCGCAACATCCTCCGCCTGCGAGGTCGCTCTCGTCGCGCACGTCGCGCGTGCGCTCGGCGCGCGCGGCCCACTGGTCCGGCGGCGGGTATGCGACGTGCACGAGGCTCAGCCCACGGGCCTGCGCGACCGGCACCTGCGCGGACCGCGCCTTCTCGTCGAGCAGTCCGGCACACCAGTGCAGGTCACGGCGTCCGTCACCTACGACAGCCACAGCGCCGACCAGAGATCGGACCATCGACCAACAGAACGCGTCGGCACGGACGACGGCGACGAGCACGCCGTGTCGGTTGCGGCGCCATGAGAACTCTTGGAGTTCGCGGATGGTGGTGGATCCGGGACGGTGCCGGCAGAAGGCCGCGAAGTCGTTGAGACCGAGCAGGGTCGCGGACGCCTCGTTCATCGCGTCGACGTCGAGGCGGCGCTGCCAGTCGGCGGTGCAGCGCGCCAGGGTCGGCTCGGCGCCCCACGGTGCGTCGGTGAGCCGGTACTCGTAGGTGCGGGCGAGCGCGGCGAAGCGCGCGTCGAAGTCGTCGGAGACGGCATCGACCGCTTTGACGCGGACGTCGTCGGGAAGCATCTTCCCGAGGCGGCGGACGAGCCGGGTGGGGTCGCCTTCGATCGAGCGGGTCTGCAGGGACTCGGTCGGCACATCGCAGTGCGCCACCTGACCGGCCGCGTGCACTCCGGCATCGGTGCGACCGGCGACGGTGAGCCGGATCGGTGTCCGCAGGATGGTGGCGAGGGTCGTCTCGATCGTCTCGCAGACGGTGCGCCTGCCGGGTTGGGTGGCCCAACCGGAGAAGTCGGTGCCGTCGTAACCGATCGTGAGGCGCAGACGACACTGCCCGCCTTCGTCAGTGACGAAGGCGGGCAGGTGCGTGTCCGGAAGGATCAGTCTTCCTGCTGTGACGGCGGCAGCGAGTAGCCCGCTGCTTCCGCATCTGCCTCAGTGGCGAACCAGATCTCCGCGACGGTCGACTCGTAGAAACGAGTGCCGGGGCGGTGGTACAGCTTCGATCCGGCGTTGCCCTTGATCGGGAAGCCCTCCGGCTGCTCGTCGCCCTCGATCGGGGCGTGCGAGCCTGCCGGAGCGTCGGCGTCGGCGACCACGGCTGCGGTCGACTCGTCGTCCACTGCCTCGGCGACCGCGTCAGCGTTGTCGACCTGCGCGTCCGTTGCCTCGGCCTCGACGGCCTCGACGACGTTCTCTGCTGCGGCAGCCTTCTTCTTCGAGGCCGCAGCGCGGGTTGCGCGGTTGGCCTCGTTCGACGCTGTGGCTTCGCGGACCAGCTCGATCACTGCCATCGGGGCGTTGTCGCCCTTGCGCGGCAGAGTCTTGACGATCCGGGTGTAGCCGCCGTTGCGCTCCGCGAAGTGCGGACCGATCTCGGCGAACAGCGTGTGGACGACATCCTTGTCACGGATGTCTTTGAGTACCTCGCGACGGTTGGCCAGCTGGCCGGTCTTCGCGTGGGTGATCAGCTTCTCGGCGTACGGACGGAGCCGCTTGGCCTTCGCTTCGGTGGTGGTGATGCGGCCGTGCTCGAAGAGCGCCGTGGCGAGGTTCGCCAAGATCGCCTTCTGGTGGCTGGCCGACCCGCCGAGGCGGGCACCCTTTGTGGGCTTGGGCATTTCTCTCTCCTAGGAGGGGACTTGCGATCTGAAGACCGAAAGTCGTAGTGGTTCTAGCAGCCCCTTAGAGCTGTTCGGTCTCCGCGAAATCCTCACCGGAATCGGCGTCGTACGACGCCTCGTCCGTCCATGTGCCGGTAGCCGGGTCGTAACCGGCGACCTGCGACGGGTCGAAGCTGGCCGGGCTGTCCTTGAGGGCCAGGCCCAGACCGTGGAGCTTCACCTTCACCTCGTCGATCGACTTCTGACCGAAGTTGCGGATGTCGAGCAGGTCCGACTCGGTGCGTGCAACCAGCTCGCCGACGGTGTGAACACCTTCGCGCTTGAGGCAGTTGTACGAACGGACGGTCAGCTCCAGATCCTCGATCGGCAGCGTGAACGCAGCGATGTGATCGGCCTCGGCAGGCGACGGCCCGATCTCGATGCCCTCTGCCTCGACGTTGAGCTCCCGTGCCAGGCCGAAGAGCTCGACCAGGGTCTTGCCTGCGGATGCGAGTGCATCGCGGGCGGTGATGGAGTTCTTCGTCTCGACGTCGAGCACCAGACGATCGAAGTCGGTGCGCTGCTCCACACGGGTGGCCTCGACGTTGTAGGTCACCTTGAGGACCGGCGAGTAGATCGAGTCGACCGGGATGCGGCCGATCTCGGCGCCGGACGCCTTGTTCTGCACTGCGGGCACGTAGCCGCGGCCCCGCTCGACGACGAGCTCGATCTCGAGCTTGCCCTTGTCGTTGAGAGTCGCGATGTGCAGGTCCGGGTTGTGTACCGTGACGCCTGCAGGCGGCACGATGTCAGCACCGGTGACGGCGCCCGGACCCTGCTTGCGGACGTACATGGTGACCGGCTCGTCCTCTTCGGAGCTCACGACGAGTCCCTTGAGGTTCAGGATGATGTTGGTGACATCTTCCTTGACTCCGGGGACGGTGGTGAACTCGTGCA
>NZ_JBQEDL010000034.1:33654-35556 GCF_052106715.1 Gordonia sp. (in: high G+C Gram-positive bacteria) | reverse complement strand
CGCTCACCCCGCCCAACACGTTGCCGATCCCGAGGCCGCCCGAGTTGACGGCGACAGCCACCGCGCCTGCGCCCGCACGCCGCTCGGTCGGGAACAGGTCGACGATCGCCGCGGTCCCGGCGCCCGTCATCAGCCCCGCGCTCACTCCGGACAGGACTCGCCCCGAGATGAGGGTCGGGAGACTCGCCGGCGCCAGGAACACCGCGGCGCTGACGATCGCGAAGGCCAGCGCAGCGACGAGGACCGGTCGTCGCCCGATCTGATCGGACAGCGTTCCGAACAGCAGGAGAGCCACGAACACACCGCACGCGTACACGGCGAACAGCACGGTCACCGTCAGCGACGAGAATCCGAGGTGGTCGGCGTAGATCGGATACAACGCGGTCGGGATCGTGGTGCCGACCATGGCGATCAGGAACGCGAACGCCGTCGCCGCGACAGCGCTGCGGTTCACTGATTCACCACGAGTGGAACGAACTGCTCATCGGCGGTCCATGCGCCGTGGTGGCCGATCATCGTCGACTCAACGGGCTCCGATTCGGGGCGGATGAGGACCGAGTCGTTCTGGGCGACCGCGATGACGTCACCGACCCGTTCGGCGACCTCCGGTCGCGGCGTCTGCGGACCGAACCAGTGCTCGTCGAACGCCTGGTCACGGGTGACGACGCGGGCGTGCTCGCCGAGGAGGGTCGTCCAGGTGTCGACGACGTCGTCCCGGGCGGCGGGCGCGTCGAGATACAGGTGCCGCACACGCGCCTCCCCCGCGATCAGTCGGACGCCGCGGTGCAGATCGGGCGTGGTGTCCAGGTCCACGCGGGCGCCCGCACCGATCATTCCGTGGTCACCGGTGACGAGCATCGTGCAGGTCGGCGGAAGGTCGGCGAACAAGTCGGCGACCATCGCGTCGACGGCGCGGAGTTGCTCGCGCCACTGGAGGCTTTCTGGACCGTGCATATGCCCTGCCATGTCCAGGCCCGGGTAGTAGGCGTAAGCGAATCGGCGACTCGATCCGCGTCCACGGGCGACGGCGAGGATTCCGTCTCGTACCTCGCGGAGGTCGGAGGCCGCGTGGACGACGCCGGTGGCCCGGAACGCCGCGCGCGTCAGCCCGGAGGTCGCCTGGTAGCCCGGCACGACGTAGTGCACGTCCACCCCGGCCGCCGGGAGTCGCTGTAGTTCGCTGGTCACGGGCTGGACCGTCTCGGGTTCGGCGTCCGCGCGGGCGTCGGGCCCCTCCGCCGTATCGAACCGCCACCGCAACGCATTGAGCGTGCGCAGGTCACGGGTAGCCCCTTCGGGAAGCGCGAAGGAGTAGCCGATCACTCCGTGCACGGCGCAGGGGGCGCCCACCGCAAGACTCGTCAGGCTCGTCGCCGTGGTGGCCGGAAACCCCGCGCGAAGAGTGGCCGCGACGTGGGCCGCGAGCGTCGGCGCATCGTCGGCGGACCGGGTGAGGAGTTCGCTTCCCAATCCGTCGACGAGCAGGACCACCACGTCCCTGTCCGATCGCACGGCGAGCGGATTCGGTCCGTCGAGGCCGAACGCCGCCGTAACGGAGGGCATGACGTCCGCGAGAGTCCGGTCCATTCCCCCAGCCTGGCACAGGAGGACTCACAGTTCGTCGCGACCTCGAAACCAGGAGACTCCACCCTCTTCGGAGGGGTATGAGTCAGGTCACTCTCCCGGCACAATCGAAAGCATGACCACCTCAGCCACCGATAGCCTCCGGGCCGCTCGCGACACCCTGCTCCGTCTACGCGACGACTACGACACTGCCGTCACCGAATTCGAATGGCCCGACGTGGGCGAGACGTTCAACTTCGGTCACGACTGGTTCGACACGTATGCGCGCGGTAACGACTCCCCTGGGCTGATCATCGTCGAGGCCGACGGTGCCAGGTC
>NZ_JBQEDL010000034.1:0-33644 GCF_052106715.1 Gordonia sp. (in: high G+C Gram-positive bacteria) | reverse complement strand
CGGGTGGGCTTTGGTGGGGGGCGGCGGGGTGTGCGTGCTGGTTCCACTCGCCCCCCCCCCCCCCACGACGGTCCGATCAGGTCGCAGCCATGCTGCGGGACTCCGGCGTCCGGCGGGGCCAGAGCGTCATAGTGATGCTCGACAACCAAGTGGAACTCTGGGAGTCGATGCTCGCGCTCATCAAGATCGGTGCCGTCATCATGCCGACGACGACCGCCGTCGGACCGGCCGACCTCGCCGACCGCGTAGCACGCGGTGACGCCCGCGCTGCGATCTGCAATGCCGTGGACGCACCGAAGTTCACCGACATCGCCGGAGTCGAGCACCGCTTCGCGATAGGCACAGGTGTGGACGGGTGGACCGACTACGCGGCGGCGTCGAATTCGTCCGATCCCGTCATCGAGCATCCCGGTAACGCCTCGACAGACCGGGTCCTGCTCTATTTCACCTCTGGCACCACCAGCAAGCCGAAACTCGTCGAGCACACGCACGTGTCCTATCCCGTCGGCCACCTCTCAACCATGTATTGGCTCGGTCTGCAGCCCGGCGACGTCCACCTCAATATCTCCAGCCCCGGCTGGGCGAAGCATGCGTGGTCGAACTTCTTCGCTCCGTTCCTCGCCGAAGCCGCTGTCCTCGTCTACAACTATGCGCGTTTCGACCCCGCAGCACTCCTCGGACAGATCACCGACGAGCACGTCTCGACCTTCTGCGCGCCACCGACGGTCTGGCGCATGTTGATCAACGCCGATCTGTCCGCGGGACGCCCGGCGTCACTGCGCGAGGCGATCGGCGCGGGCGAACCCCTCAACCCCGAGGTGATCAGCAAGGTTCACGAGCATTGGGGACTGATGATCCGCGACGGCTTCGGGCAGACCGAATGCACCGCGTCGGTCGCGAACTCGCCCGGACAGCGTCTCAAGTCCGGTTCGATGGGCCGACCGCTTCCCGGGGTACCCGTCGTCCTCGTCTCTCCAGAGACCGACGAGCGGGTCGACGGACCGGGCGAAGGCGAGATCTGCCTGGATCTCGGCGGCCCGCAGGGCCGCCCTGTCACCTTGATGACGGGATACCAGGGCGACGACGAACGCAACGCACTCGCGATGGCCCACGGCTTCTATCACACCGGCGACGTCGCCGAACGCGACGAGGACGGGTACATCACGTACATCGGGCGGACCGACGACGTGTTCAAGGCATCGGACTACAAGGTCAGTCCGTTCGAGTTGGAGAGCGTCCTGATCGAGCATCCGGCTGTCGCCGAGGCGGCCGTGGTCCCGGCACCCGACTCGGTGCGTTTGGCGGTGCCGAAGGCCTACATCGCGCTCGCACCCGGGCACGAGCCGACTCCGGACACCGCACACGACATCCTCGCGTATGCCCGCGAGAACCTCCCTCCGTACCTCAGGGTCCGCCGCATCGAGTTCTTCGAGCTTCCCAAGACGATCTCCGGCAAGATCCGTCGCGTCGAACTCCGACGGCGGGAGGACGACAACGCGGACACTCGCGTCGAGACCGAGTTCCGCGACGAGGACTTCGGAATGCGCGGGACGCGCTGAGGACTTCGGCATCCGCGGGACGCGCTGAGGCTGCGCCTTCAGTGCGGTGGCAGTCGGTCCCGGAGCGATGCGATCGTGTCCGCGTCCTGCGCGGGCTTCGCATCGACGCCGGTCCGGTACCGCTTGACCCGGGCGAACCGGAGCGCCACCCCACCCGGGTAGCGCGTCGATCGTTGAACCCCGTCGACCGCGATCTCGACGACGATCTGCGGTCGCAGATACAGCACGCGCCCCGCCCGCCGGTCGGCGATCGTCGGGAAGTACTCGGTCTGCCAACGCAGGATGTCGTCGGTAAGACCTTTGAATGTCTTACCAACCATCACGAACTCGCCGGCCTGACCGATTTGCCCGTCGGGGTCGCGCGCACCGAGGTGAATGTTCGACAGCCATCCCGATCTGCGTCCTGATCCCTCTTCGACGGCGAGAACCACGAGGTCGTACGTGTAGACGGGCTTCACCTTCACCCAGTGCGCACCACGTCGCCCCGCCGCGTACGGTGCGTCCAGCGCCTTGACGACGATTCCTTCGTGGCCGGCCGCCAGGGCCTCGTCGAGCACTGCCTGCGCGGAGTCAGGACCGTCTGAGCTGGAATTGTCCGCGGCAACCAGCCGCCCAGGAATCATGTGGTCACCTGCCACGTCACGGAGTACTCTCCGTCGCTCGGTCAGCGGGTCGTCGATCCGTGATCGTCCCTCGCCGTACAGGATGTCGAAGAACCAAACGGCGAGCGTCCGGGAGCCGTCACGTCCGAGGCTGCTCATGGTGTCTTGAAACGGCCGCACCGCTCCCGACTCGTCCATCGCGAGCGTCTCGCCGTCCAGGACGAGATCGCCGCCGGGGAACTCGGAGACCACATCGACGACTTCCGGAACCCGGTCGGTGATGTCGGCAAGGCTTCTCGTGTAGACCCGCACTCGACCTCCGACGCGATGCACTTGCAGCCGCGCGCCGTCGAGCTTGTATTCGACCGACGCCGCACCTGTGGTCGCGACCGCTTCGCCCGGCGACTGCGCGGTGCCTGCCAGCATCGGTTGCACGGGCACGCCGGGAGCGAGGTCGACAAGGGTCAGATCGTCACCCGCGAGCGCTGCACGAGCTGTGGTTCCGAGGTCGCCCGAGAGCATGACGGCGCGACGCACCACGCTCTTGTCGAGTTCGGCCGCCTGCGCGACGGCGTCGACGAGAACACCCTCGAGTGCGCCGGTGCGCATCTCACCGATCATCACCCGAGCGAGGTAGTCCTGTTCCTCGACGGTCGCGCGACTCATCAAATCGGTGAGGACTGTCAAGCGATTACCCGTCGAGCCGGGGCCTCGACTGCTCGACAGCTCACCGAAGGCAGCATCGACGTCAGCGATGCGCAGGACCGCGGTCTGGGCGGGATCCACGAGTTCATTGGTCAGGGTCCGCCAACCGATGCCCAGGCGTCCCTGAGTCGGCCGCCCCAGAATCAGGCCGACGGCGGTTGGCGCCTCGTCTGGCCGCAGTCCCGCGAGCACGTCGGCCAGGATGTTGGTCTTCGCCGCTCGCGATGTTCTCGAGGCCACCTCGGCAGCGGCGGCCACCAGGTCGGCGAGGAGCATGGACACGTCGGTCATCGCGGCTCACCGCTCGGACTCAAGGGTGAACGGTGCGCCGTCGTAGGCGTCGCGAGTGACGAAGTCCTCGACGGCGTTCCTCCGCAGCCGCGTCAGCATTCGAGCGGGCCGTCCAAGCGGGATCACCGCGGCGACGGCGTGCCCGGACGGAATTTTCAGCAGGTCGCGGACTGCCGGCTCCTCGGCGGTCGCCATCGTCGTGAAGGTTCCACCGAAGCCGCGTGAGCGTGCAGTGGTCAGAATGTTCCACGCCAGCGGATAGATCGATCCACCGCTGATGACTCCGACTCGGTCAAGGTCTTTGTCGGTCGAGGCGATTACCGCGAGGTCAACGGAGATCACCAGCAACACGGGCGCAGCGACGAGCGGCGCGACGAACTCACCGACGCCTCGGGTCGCCGCGAGGTCCTCGTCGGTCACCGTCGTCGGATCCACGGTGTTCCAAGGCATCTCACCGGCGGCGCGCTGTGCGAGGTATCGGCGCGCGCCAGGTCTGCTCAGGTCGGCGATCCGGCGCTTCACATCGGCATCCCGCACGATCGTGACGTGGCCCCCTTGGCGGTTGCCGCCGCTCGGCGCGAACCGCGCCGTGTCCAGAATCTCGTAGAGGGCTTCGTCGGTCACCGGATCGTCGGTGAACTCACGGGCTGCGAATGTCGTGCGGATGGCGTGCTCGTGCTCCATGTATCCATGCTCCCACCCGTTCAGCGGTACCGCCCCGTCCGCGATGATGGTTGCATGACTACGCGCGAAGGAATCATCTCCGGCGAAGACGTCGACATCTTCTATGACGAATTCGGCGACCCGAACCATCCAGCTGTCCTCCTCGTGATGGGGCTGGGAGCTCAGATGGTGTATTGGCGCTCCGATTTCTGCGAGCGGATCGCGGCCGCCGGCTATCGGGTGATCCGGTTCGACAACCGGGACAGCGGGCTCTCCGGAAAGTTCGACGGTGCGCGCGTAGGCGGCCTCCCGTTGCCCATCAAGATGGTCCAGTCCTTCTTCGGCCGACCCGCGAAGGGCGCGCCGTACACCGTGAGCGACCTCGCAGGCGACGCGATTAGCGTCCTCGATCATCTCGGCATAGCGCGAGCCCACGTCGTCGGCGCATCGATGGGAGGCATGATCGTCCAGGTCGTGGCCGCCGAGTACCCTGACCGGGTCTCGTCCACGACTGTCGTGATGTCGAGCAACAATCGGGCACTGCTACCGCCGCCCGGCCCGCGACAACTTCTCACACTGCTCTCGCCGCCGCCGAAGCGTGCCGACCGGGACGAGATCATCGAGCACACAGTGCAACTCGGTCGTACGATCGGTTCGCCGGTGTACCCACCGACTCTCGAACAGGCGCGGCGCAATGCCGCCGAATACTTCGACCGCTGTTACTACCCGGTTGGCGTGGCTCGACAGTTCGCGGCGATCCTCGCCACCGGTTCACTTCACTCGTACGACGCGAAGATCACGGCTCGCACGCTGGTCCTGCACGGCACCCACGACAAGCTGATGCGACCGTCGGGGGCACGTGCCGTCGCACGAGCAGTCCCCGACGCTCGGCTGGTGATGATCGACGGAATGGCGCACGACCTACCCGAGCCGTTATGGGATCAGATCGTCGGCGAATTGACACAGCATTTCGCGCACACCGGCCCATAGTTCGAGAATCTCACGGCATACGCGCGTTATGCGAATTATCGAATCGTTATCGAAACCTTTTTCGCACCTCATTGCGCATGCAGTGCACGAATCCCCAGTATTGATGTCGCACTCGGCCTGCAATTGCGTTACCGACGCCATACGGTCAATATGAGTCCGGCGCGCACTGTGCCGGACATGGAGGGAGAACAGTAATGGCCACCACCGTGGCGATCGACTACGGCGCGGGAATTTCCGACGCCTGGTCGTCGATCGCAAATTTCGTACCGAAGCTCGTCGCATTCCTGGTGATCTTGTTGATCGGCTGGATCATCGCGAAGGTCCTGGCCAAGCTCGTCACCACGATTCTGCGAAAAGTGGGATTCGATCGGTTGACTGAGCGCAGCGGACTTTCGAAGGTGCTCGCCAAGAGCGATTACGATGCGGGTTCCCTTCTTGCGAAGGTCGTCTATTACGCGATCCTGCTGATAACTCTCCAATTGGCGATCGGCGTGTTCGGGCCCAATCCGATCAGCGATCTGCTGACCCGATTCGTATCGTGGCTCCCCAAGCTGTTCATCGCGATCCTCATCATCGTGATCGTCGCCGCGATCGCTCACGCGGTCAGTGACCTGATCCGCGGCGCCCTCGGCGGCGCGTCGTACGGTCCGCTCATCGCGACGATCGCGTCGGTCTTCATCTGGGGCGCGGGGATCATTGCGGCCCTCAACCAGATCGGCGTCGCCACCACGGTCACCACGCCGGTCCTGATCGCCGTTCTCGCCACCCTCGGCGGCGTCATCGTCGTCGGTGTCGGCGGCGGACTCGTCAAGCCGATGCAGACGCGCTGGGAGACCGCGCTGGACAAGGTCTCCGAAGAGATCCCGGCCCGTCGAGCCGAGCGCGCAGAACGGGCCGCCGCATCCTCGCGAGGCAACCACGCCGCACAGCCGCACCCGCAGCAGCAGGCGTACTCGCAGCAGCAGCAGACTGCGTACACGCAGCCGATGCCGCAGACCCAGCAGCCGTACACCGGCCAGTACCAAACCGGCCAGAACCCGAATCCCCAGGGCCAGACTCCCCAGGGCCAGACTCCCCAGTACCCGGGTCAGTACACACCTGAGCCGGGCCAATACGGGGGCGGGTACCCACAGCAGCAGGATCCGTACCAGCCACCTCAATACCCGGAGAACCCGTATCCGGAGAACCGGGACTGACGGCATCTCGATGTGACGCAGTGACATGAACGAGGGCGACGCTCGACGAGGCGTCGCCCTCGTTCATGTCTGACGCTCGCAGCGCCCGACGGCCTGCAGCACTGTGTTCATGCGGGATGTTCTGCTCGTACCCAGAGGTACTTGTTCTCCGGGCGTCCTCGTCCACCGTATTCGGGTACGCGTTGACAGACGCGGTCGTCGGACAATCGCTCCAGATACCGCCACGCCGTCACGCGCGACACACCGGTGTGCGCTGCGATCTCGCTGGCGCTCAGCGGTTCCGACGACCCGCGTAGGGTCGTAGTGATCAGTTCCAGCGTCGACGCCGAGATCCCCTTCGGCGTCGCAGGCCCGCCGACGGGTTCGCGCAGAGCCGCCAGCGCCGCGTCAACCTGTGCCTGGCCGGCCTCCGCACCACCGAGCATTCGTCGATACTCGCGATAGTGCTCGAGTTTGGCCGCGAATGCGGCGAACGTGAATGGCTTGATCAGGTACAGCAGCGCGCCACGCGCGACGGAGGTCCGGACGGTGTCGACGTCGCGCGCCGACGTCACCATGATGACATCGGGGCGCGGCGTCGTCTCGGCGACCGCCCCCGCCACATCCACGCCACTCATGTCCGGGAGGCCGACGTCCACCAGCAACAGGTCGATCGGTGACGGGCCCCGGGCTGCGCGCCAAACCGCGTCGACCGCCGCGGCGCCCGTGCCGACCGTCGTCAGTACGTCGAACCCGTCGATCCGCCGCACGTACTCGGCGTGCGCGGACGCGATCCGTGGTTCGTCCTCAACGATCAAGACCCCGATGCCCATCAGTCCCCTTCCGAGCCGAGTGGGAGGATCAGTTCGACGGTCGACGGATCCCGGTGCACGCTCAGGGTACCGCCGCGCCGTCTCGCCAACTGGCTCAGCAGCGCCAGCCCCAACCCTCGTCCGTGGACACGATCGTGCCCGGTCTTGGTGGAATATCCTCGGTCGCACGCGCGAGCGAACTCCTCGTCGCTCATCCCGACGCCGCCGTCGAGAACGCGCAGTGACCACGCTCCGCCGACGACCCCGGCATCGACCTCGACCCAGCCGTCGACACCGGCCGCGTCCACGGCGTTGTCGACGAGATTGCCGACGGCGGTGAGTGATTCGGCCGGAGTGAGCGGACCACCGACGAGGTCTGCTCCCGCGGCCACCGTGACTTCGACGCCGGTAGCCGCAGCTTCGGCGATCTTCGCGACGAGCAGCGCCGTGACAGCCGGATCGGCGGCGGACGCCAACTGGTCGACAACCCCTTGAGAGGAGGTGAGTTGCTGGGTAGCGAAGTCCACGGCGTCATCGCGTCTACCGAGTTCGATCATCGTGACCACCGAGTGCATCCGATTCGCATGCTCATGGGCCTGTGCGCTCAACGCACTGGCGAGGGATCGCACCGCATCGAGTTCGCCGAGCGTCTCCTGCAGTTCGGTTCGGTCACGGAGGGTCAACACCGTGCCCAGTCTCCGGGACCCGATCTCCACGGATTGGCGGTTGGCGACGAGCACCCGACTACCGCTGATGTGCACCTCGTCGGCGAGATCGTCGTCGCCACGAAGCGACATAGGCAGATCACTGCGCGTGATCGGTCCTTCCGGCAGGTGCAGAAGACGACGCGCTTCGTCGTTGACGACCACTGCCCGCCCGTCCCGGGACTCTGCGTCGAACACGATCATGCCTTCGGCCAGTGCGTGCAGAACCGCGTCGTGGTGCTCGTACAGCTTCCGCAACTCGTCAGGCCGCAGGCCGAGGGTCTGCCGGCGCAGCCGACGTTCGATGACCAGCGCGACGCCGACCGCCATCGCGAGTCCGATCAGTACGACGGTCACCACGACCGGCACGATCCGGCCGACCTGGTCGGCGAGTCGGGCGCGAGTGACTCCTGCGGAGACGAGGCCGACGAGCGTCCCCCTCTCGTCGTACACCGGCGTCACCGCACGGACCGACGGTCCCAGGCTTCCGGTGTAGACCTCCGTGAACGTCTCACCTCGTAGCGCTCGGTCGACGGTTCCCGTGAATTCACCACCGATTCGCGCGCGATCAGAGTGCGTGTAACGGGTGCGGTCGGGCGCCATGACAACGATGAAGTCCATCCCGGAGACCTCCCCGACCGCATCGGTCACCGGCAGCAGGAGCGCAGTCGGGTCCGGCGAGCCAAGCGCAGCCGCCGTCGACGGCGTCGTCGCCAGTGCGACCGCGACCGCCGTGGTGCGTTCACGTGCATCGTCGTCGGTCCGGTCACGTTCCTGCCAGATGACTGCGACCGATCCGACGACCGCCACGACGAGCAGTAGCGCCACCTGCGAGACGAACACTCGGGTAGAAACTGTGGGTCGCCATCGCACCCATCTCACGCTGTTCATCGATTCGACCTCGCCGTGTAAAGAATGAACACAAGAGTGTCCCCCATCACATCGTCGCCCATGCTTCTCGTTACCGCCGTACGAGAGTCGAAGGAGACCTCCTGTGACAACAACGACTGACACCGCGCCCCGATCGGCGGCGCCAAAACATAAACGCGACCGTACACACTTCCTCTACATCGCCGTCATCGTGGCCGTGGTCGCAGGCGTCGTGGTCGGCATGGTGTGGCCGGAGTTCGGCAAGGATCTCAAACCGCTCGGCGAGATCTTCGTGAACCTCATCAAGATGATGATCTCGCCGGTCATCTTCTGCACCATCGTGCTCGGCATCGGTTCGGTGCGGAAGGCCGCGAGTGTCGGCCGGATCGGCGGACTAGCCCTCGGCTACTTCGTCGTGATGTCGACGTTCGCGTTGGGCATCGGCATCCTCGTCGGAAACATCCTCAAGCCCGGCACCGGCCTGCACGTGACCGCGGGCTCGGGCGCCGAGTACGCCGAGCAGGCGCACGAGGGCGGCGGAACGTGGGACTTCGTCAGCAGCATCGTCCCCGACTCGATGCTGTCCGCGCTCACCTCTGGCAGCGTTCTGCAGACCTTGTTCATCGCACTGCTCGTCGGATTCGCACTGCAGGCCATCGGCAGTCCGGGCGAGCCGATCCTGCGAGGAATCGGACTGATCCAGAAGCTGGTGTTCCGAGTGCTCGTCATGATCTTGTGGGTGGCTCCGATCGGTGCATTCGGAGCTATCGCCGCGGTCGTCGGCTCGACCGGGTTCGACGCGGTGACGCAACTCGGCTTGTTGATGCTCGGCTTCTACGTGACGTGCTTCCTGTTCGTGTTCGTCGTCCTCGGCACGCTGCTACGCCTGGTCGCGCACTTGTCTGTGTTCAAACTCGCCCGTTATCTGGCGCGCGAATACCTGTTGATCGTCGCGACGTCGTCGAGCGAAGCCGCCCTGCCGCGGCTGATCGCGAAGATGGAGCACGCCGGTGTGCAGAAGTCCACGGTCGGCATCGTCGTTCCGACCGGGTACTCGTTCAACCTGGACGGCACGGCGATCTACTTGACGATGGCTTCCTTGTTCGTCGCCGACGCGATGGGCGCACCGCTGAACTACGGCGAGCAGTTCTCGTTGCTGCTGTTCATGATGATCGCCTCGAAGGGCGCTGCAGGCGTCACCGGAGCCGGTCTGGCCACTCTCGCGGGTGGCCTGCAGAGTCACCGCCCGGACTTGTTGGACGGGGTCGGTGTGATCGTCGGCATCGACCGGTTCATGTCGGAGGCCCGAGCCCTGACGAACTTCTCCGGCAATGCGATCGCAACGATCCTGATCGGCACCTGGACCAAGACGATCGATGCGTCGACCACTCGGCGAGTCCTCGACGGCAAGGATCCGTTCGACGAGTCGTCGATGGTCGAGGACGACGAACCGTCCGAAGCGACCTCCGGCGCGGCCACCGTCACGGAAGAGTCAGTGGTTCTGACGAAGCACCGGCCCGAACAGCGGTCGATGGAGTCGGAGCCGGGACACGAACTGGAACCGGCGCGCATCTGACAGATGCCAATCCGGACACCCCCGCTGCGCCCGACCCATCGAATGGGACGGGCGCAGCGGTCGCTTACGTTGCGACCGAGCCCGGCCCGCGGATCCCGGTCCGCCGCTGTTCGATGATCAGGCAGCGGTCCTCGACATACCGCAGACCTGCATCCTCGGCGATCTGTCGGGCTTCCGCACTGACTATCCCCAGTTGGAGCCACAGCGCCGTCGCACCTGCGGCCACGGCCTGGCGCGCGACCTCGGGAGCGTCAGCGGAGGGCCGGAAGACGTCGACGAGTCCGATCTGCTCGGGGACTTCGGCGAGCGAGCGGGACACGGTCTCCCCCACGATCTCGTCGGCGTGCGGGTTCACCGGGACGATCCGCCAACCCGCGGCCTTCATGTACGCGGGCACCTCGTTCGCGGCTTTCGCAGGGTTCGCGCTCGCCCCGACCACAGTGATGGTGTCATAGGAGCTCAGAATGTGTTCGACAACGTCGTCGGTGGAGGCCATCCCTCCACTGTAGAGCCCGACCGACAGGAGCAACCCGATGCCGAATGGCGCACCGATCACCTTCGACGCTCCGATCGAGCAGGTCAACGACCGGACTATCCTGCGCTTGCCTGCTGACGCGAGCACAGCTCTGCCGTCACGCGGACAGGTCGCGGTCACCGGCAGCGTCGGCGGCCACCCGTACGACACGGTCGTCGAACCCGACGGAAACCGCGGTCATTGGATCCGCCTGGAAGAACCGCTGACCACGGAACTCGGCGCCCCGAACACTGTCGTGTCGACGACGATCACGCCTGCCAAACAGTGGCCAGAGCCGGTGGTTCCCGACGATCTGCAGTCGGCGCTGGACGACGCCCCGGACACTGCGGAACTGTGGAATGCGATCACCCCGATGGCCCGATGGGAATGGGTCCGGTGGGTGCAGGCGACGAAGAACCCGTCGACGCGGACCAAACGCATCGGAGTCGGCATCTCGAAACTACGTGACGGAAAGCGTCGGCCCTGCTGTTTCGACCTCTCATCGTGCACCGACCCGAACGTCGCCAAGAGCGGCATCCTGATCGGCGCTCGCTGACCGCGTAGTCGGGCGCCCGGTTCAGTTGCGCGGTGTCAAAACCACGACGGGGATATCCCGGTCTGTTTTGCTCTGGTATCCGTCGTAGCCCGGATTTGCCATGACGGCGACGGGCCACAATTCCGCTTTCTCCTGAGCGTTCGCCGTGTGCGCGGTCCACGCCGTCGTCGACTCGTCGACGGTCACCTCGACGCCGGGAGTCGCGGACAGGTTCTTGTACCAGTCGGGGTTGTCGGAGTGCCCGCCCTTGGAGGCGATGACGACGATGCGGTCGGGTTCGAAGATCGGTGCGGTCAGCATCGTCGAACGGCGTCGACCAGACGTCCGCCCGACGGTGTGCAGCTCGATCGTCTGCATACCGAGCAGCTTCTTCGGGAAACGGCCGCCGGTCACTGTCAACAGCGTCCGATGACCGTTTTCGAGGACCCACGCGCCCACGGACGCCGTCACGTCAGAGAATGTCATGAGTCGATCGTGCTCCGGTGGTACGCGTTTGTCGATACGTGCCGTCACACGCACCTGCACGAGCCTATCGGTGGCGTATCCTCAGAGCCGTATGTCTCACACTCTCGCTGTCATCCGATCGACGACGGCGGGACGCACCCGCCAGACGGCCAACGAATGGTTCAACCGATTCGTGGCGTCTGATCCCGGTCTCACTCGACTTCGCCTCGCGGTGCAGACCGTTGTGTCGGTAGCCGCCGTCATCGGTGCCGAGTGGCTCTTCGTCCAGTTCGCACATCCGTTGATGGTGTCGGGCGACTCAGCTGCCGTGGCCGCCGAGAACCGGGCCGCCGGAGTCATGGGCATGATGGCCGGCGCGATGGTCGTGATGGTGTCGAGCTTCGCGGGCCCGATGTTCACGCGCGTCCGGGACGGACTACTCGGACTCGCCCTTCTGCCCTGCACCATGTTCATCGGCGTAGTCGCCGGGCTCGCTCTCCAAGACTTCAAGGTCGTCGCCTTGGCGGTCATGGTCGTAGCGCTCGGCGGCGCCGGGTTTCTCCGGCGGTTCGGCGCGTGGGGATTCGTCATCGGCCAAGGCCTGTTCATGGGCAATTTTCTGGGGTTCTTTCTTGGTCACCTCACCGATGTCAGCGGCGTCGGATGGATAGCGGCCGAGCTGGCGATCGGCGGGGCCGTCGCGATCGCCGCGCAGCTCGTCCTGTCCTATCCGAGCCGCTGGTCGGCAGTGCAACGCCTGAGGTCGTCGTTCCTCGGGCGGGCCGACGCCGTCGCCGCGGCGACTGTCGAGGTGCTCGACCACCCCGACTCTGAGCGGAGCCGACGCCGCAGACATGAGAAGCTCGTCCGATTGAACGAGTCGGCGTTGATGATCGACGCCCAGCTCGCGGAGAATCCGCGGCTTCCCGTCGGGACGACGGCCGCCGAACTCCACCAGCACGTCTTCGCTGCCGAACTGGCGCTCGCGAACGCCTCCCGTTTCGCGCGCGCGATCGCTGTCGCCGACACCCCCGACTCAGTGCGGACCCTCGTCCGCGACGCGATGGTCGCTGTCGAGCAGCGCGCGCCCGAACCCGTCGACCGGATCGGGCGCGCCCTCCGCGAACTGTTACGCCAAGACGATACGAGTGCGCAGATCGACGACGACACTCTCCTCGTCCTGCACCGCTTCGCGACGTCTGTGATCGCCTATGCGCAGGTCTTGGCTGCGATCAACCGGCAGCGGTTCGAGCCGTACCTCGACCGTGTCCGGTCGCACGACGTACCCGAACAGGACAGGTTCGCGGCGTCGGTCTCACTCGTCGGCGGATGGCTGCCCGGATCGTCAGCGGTGAGCGCTACCGCATCGAAGGAGAAGACCGGCCAGTCGGTGGCCGCTCGTCTGGATCCTTCGGTCCGTGCGGGCATCCAGATGACGGTGGCGGCGGCGATCTCTGTGGTTGCGGGATCGCTGATCTCGGCCGACCGCTTCTACTGGGCGGTGCTTGCGACGTTCGTCACGTTCATGGGCGCCAACAACGCCGCAGAACAGGTCCGTAAGGGTGCGTTCCGCGTCATCGGCACGATTCTCGGCGTCGTCGTCGGCGCACTTCTCGCCGAGATCGTCGGCAGAGATGTCCCGCTGTCGATCGCGGTGATCCTCGTATCGCTGTTCCTCGGCATCTATCTGATGCGGATCAGCTACGCGTGCTTCGCCATGTCCATCACGATCCTCGTTGCGCAGTTGTACGTGCAGCTCGCTGAATTCTCCGCAGGACTGTTGGAGATGCGAGTGCTCGAGACGCTCGTCGGCGCGGCCGCGGCGGTCGCCACGGTGATCTTCGTGCTTCCGCTGCGCACGAGCCGGGTGGTCCGAGCCGCGACTCGCGAGTTTCTCACCGCACTGTCGGCCCTGGTCACCGGTACCGTCCGAGGCGTCCGTGACGGCGACGGCGGGCACCGTCTCGAAACGGTGTCGCGCGACCTGGACGTCGCTTTTCAGGCCTTGGAGTCGGCCACGTCGCCGAGTCGCGCGATGCTTCGGGTGCCTGGGACGTTCGGCGGCGTCAACCAACAGTGGTGGGCTGCCGCCAACGCAGCGCACTCGTACGCGCGCGATCTCGTCGCCGATGCGCAATGGTGCACCGAGATCGACGGCCCAGAGGGCGCCCGACTCGACGATGCGACCGCTGCGATGATCGCCTCGATCACCGAACTCGTCGAGGCTCTCGCCGAGCACCGATCCACTCGGGTCTACACGCGGTCGGCCTCCCTGTTCGAGCGAGTGGCCACCGGACTGGACGACCACGGGCGGTTGACGCCACGCCAATTGGTCCTCCGTGATCTCCAGTTGATCGACGGCGCAACCGCCGCGCTGGCGAAGTCGGCAGACATCGACGTACACGCCGTCGACACAGCAGTCACCGATCGCTGAGAACAACGTCGACTGCGCGAGCCGCACTCTGGGCGGCGCCC
This sequence comes from Gordonia sp. (in: high G+C Gram-positive bacteria), assembly GCF_052106715.1. NCBI lineage: Bacteria > Bacillati > Actinomycetota > Actinomycetes > Mycobacteriales > Gordoniaceae > Gordonia > Gordonia sp. (in: high G+C Gram-positive bacteria). The sequence goes on along the minus strand of NZ_JBQEDL010000034.1, from coordinate 19,708 downwards.
TCCATCGTGGTGGTCCAGTCGGTGCGCGTCCAGTCACCCGCGAGCGCGAGACCGTGGACCGCCGTCCGCTGGTCGGGTCGGATTCCCGCGCTGCCCGGACGCTGAGCGAACGTCGACTTCGGCATCCGCACAACATGGGCGTGGACCACGCCAGCTTCGGCCAGCAACACCGCGGATGCCAATCCGGCCAGTCCCCCGCCTACGACTACACAGTCCATGGCGGCGAGAATAGCGGATCGTAAGTTCAGTTATATGAACTTCGGGATCAGTGGTTCGGCGGGGTGCCCCAGTCCCGTGGAATGTTGGAGTGCAGTCGCGCACGAGAGGAACCCGACGATGCGTCGATACGACGTCGTCCCCAGCCCCGTCGACGATCTACTGCTGATCGCCGACGACGAAGCGTTGACGCGTGTCGTCTTCGCCGGCCATACCGTGCCCTCGTCCGAGTGCGGACCGAGGTGCGACGCCGACGATCGGGTACTCGGCACGGCGCGAGCGCAACTGCTCGAGTACTTCGCGGGGACCCGCACTCGCTTCGATCTTCCGCTGCACACCGACGGAAACGAGTTCGACACCGCCGCCTGGCACGCGCTCGCCGACATCCCGTACGGGACCACCATCACGTACGGCGACCTCGCCGGACGACTCGGCGACCGCAGGCTGGCCCAACGGGTCGGACAATCCGTGGGTCGCAACCCGATCGCGGTCGTCCTCCCCTGTCATCGCGTCGTCGGCGCGGACGGCACACTCACCGGTTTCGGCGGCGGCCTCGACCGCAAACGGATACTCCTCGACCTCGAGGAACCGTCCGCGGACGTCGCGATGCGACTGTTCTAGAGGCGATGTCCTAGGAGCCCGACCCGCCCGATCACTCGAGGACGAAGGCGGGAATCCGACGATCGGTCTTCTTCTGGTACTCGGCGTACGACGGGTAGGCCGCGACGGCGAGCTTCCACCAGTGCGCGTACTCGTCGCCGTCGATCTCACGTGCGGTCCGCTCGACGACCGTCTCGCCGTCCTGCACGGTGACTTCCGGGTGGGCCTTGACGTTGAAGTACCACGACGGATGCTCCGGGGCACCGCCCTTCGACGCGACCATAAGGTATTTTCCGTCCTCTTCCACGCGCATCAGCGGTGTGTAACGCTTCTTGCCCGACTTGGCTCCGGTCGTCGTGAACAGGACGATCGGACTGCCCTCCACGAAGATCCCTTCGGTGGTGCCGGTCTCGAGGATGGTCTCGGTCTGCGAACGTACCCAGTCGGTCGGGCTCAACTCTGCATTACTCATGCCCGTCTCAACGACTGGTCGGTGCGTCGTATTCCACCTGCGAGCCGTGTCACTTGTAACCATCGGGACCAAATCAGGCCATGGACGCGTTATACCTCGTGAGGCCCCTATCGACACGAGAGGAGTTCCACGATGACGAGTGGAATCGACGGCAAGGTCACCCAGGAACCCGGGACCGAGACTGCGGTCCTTGCAGGCGGATGCTTCTGGGGGATGGAGGATCTCATCCGCCGCGAACGCGGAGTCCTCGCGACGCGCGTCGGATACACCGGCGGCGACAACGACTTCGCCACCTATCGAAACCATCCCGGACACGCCGAGGCCGTGGAGATCGTCTTCGATCCAACGCAGACGACGTACCGCGACATCCTCGCGTTCTTCTTCCAGATCCACGACCCGACGACAGCGAACCGTCAGGGTAACGACACCGGGACCAGCTACCGGTCGGCGATCTTCCCCCTCACCCACGAACAGGAGGAGGTCGCACGCGACACGATCGCCGACGTAGACGAGTCGGGGCTGTGGCCGGGCGAGGTCGTCACGACAATCGAGGATGCGGGCGCGTTCTGGGAGGCCGAACCCGAGCATCAGGACTACCTGATCAACTACCCGAACGGCTACACGTGCCACTTCCCGCGCGCCGACTGGGTCCTGCCGAGACGGTCCGAGAAGTGACTGTCTGACACGCAGCCGACCAACGAAGAAGGAGCGGTTCCCGAGTCTCTCGGAAACCGCTCCTTCTGCTTTTGAACGGTCGGGCTGACAGGATTTGAACCTGCGACCCCTTCACCCCCAGTGAAGTGCGCTACCAAGCTGCGCCACAGCCCGTTCGCTTCGACTGGCGAAGCGAGATTTACCTTATCCGACGATGGTCCGCGGAGACGAATCGGGTGGTCGTAGATGGTTTTCCGCGACCTCTGCTGATCGAGCGGCGCTGCTGATCGAGCGGCGCTGCTGATCGAGCGGAGTCGAGATCCGGTCTCGACTCCGCTCGACCAGCATCACTGTCTCGCTCGACCAGCATCACGGTCTCGCTCGACCAGCAGTTGCCGAACCGACTACTTCTTGCGCAACTCCCGCTTGTCCCGCACGCGGACGTTGACGCGAACCGGCGAGCCGTCGAAGCCGAAGCTCTCGCGCAGCTTGCGCTCCACGAAACGTCGGTAACCCGCCTCCAGGAAGCCCGTCGTGAACAGAACGAACGTCGGCGGCCGAGTAGCGGCCTGCGTCGCGAACTTGATGCGCGGCTGACGACCACCGCGCACCGGCGGCGGAGTGGCGGCGATGATCTCTTTGAGCCACGAGTTCAACGGCCCGGTCGAGACGCGGCGATCCCACGACTCGAGGGCGCCCTCGAGCGCAGGCACCAGTTTCTGGACACTACGACCTGTCTGCGCCGAGATATTGACACGCCGCGCCCACGGCACCCGCGCGAGTTCACGGTCGATCTCCTTGTCGAGTACCTCACGACGGTCCTCGTCCACGAGATCCCACTTGTTGAACACGATCACGAGCGCACGACCGGAGTCCACGATCATCGACAGCACCCGCAGATCCTGCTCGGTGATCGGTTCGCTCGCATCGATCAGCAGTAGCGCGACCTCGGCCGCTTCCAACGCTGCGCGCGTGCGCAGCGACGCGTAGTACTCGTGGCCGCTGGCGGTGCGGACCTTGCGGCGCAGTCCGGCTGTGTCGACGAACTGCCACGGCTTGCCGCCGAGCTCGATCAGCTCGTCGACCGGGTCGACGGTAGTGCCCGCGACATTGTCGACGACCGAACGCTCTTCGCCCGCAAGCTTGTTCAGAAGCGAGCTCTTGCCGACGTTCGGCTTGCCGACCAGTGCCACACGACGCGGCCCACCGGGGAGGAAGCGCTCACGCGGCTTTTCCGGAAGCTTCTCGACGACGAGATCGAGCAGGTCCGCGGTGCCACGTCCGTGCGCCGCCGAGACCGTGTACGGCTCCCCCAGTCCCAACGACCACAGGACTGCGGCATCGGCCTCGGCCCGCTCGCTGTCGACCTTGTTGGCTGCCAGCAGGACCGGAACCGAGGCACGACGCAGGATCCGAGACACAGCTTCGTCGGCAGAGGTCGCACCGACGGTGGCATCGACGACCAGGACGATCAGGTCCGCCGACCGCATCGCGAGTTCGGCCTGAACTGCGATCGATTTGCCCATTCCTTTGGCATCCGGCTCCCAGCCGCCGGTATCGGTGACCATGAATGGGTGTCCGGTCCACTCGGCCTTGTAGGAGACACGGTCACGCGTCACGCCGGGAACATCCTCGACGACGGCCTCGCGGCGCCCGAGGATACGGTTGACGAGGGTCGACTTACCCACGTTGGGCCGTCCGACCACCGCGACGACCGGTAGCGCCGGGGCCTCCCCGATCTCCTCGTCGGTCAGAAAGTCCCCGAGATCGAAGTCGTCTTCGCTACTCCAGGTCCCATCGTCTGCTGTGAGGTCGGCGTCGCCGAACCCGATGTCGTCTGAGAATTCTTCGGTCACGGGTGTCCTCCGATCCGTGTCTCGACCAACTCGGTGAGAGTGTCGAGAACCTGATCCAATGTCATGTCGCTGGTGTCGACGCGGACGGCGTCGTCTGCCGGACGCAGCGGCGACGCCTCTCTCGTCGAGTCCAGATGGTCGCGGAGATTCACGCTGTCGAGCACCTCGTCGAGGATGCTCTCCCTGCCCGCGGCGACGTTCTGTCGGTGACGACGTTCGGCGCGCGCTTGCGGGGTCGCCGTCAGGAAGATCTTGACTGCCGCAGCGGGAAACACGACGGTCCCGATGTCACGGCCCTCCACCACGAGAAGAGTTCGATCGGCGTGCGCCCGCTGCAGTTCTACCAGGCGCTCACGCACGTCAGCGTCTGCCGAGACCGCGGACACCGAACCGGTCACCTCGTCGGTGCGAATCTGCTCGGACACATCGTCGCCGTCCAGGGTGACGACCGTCGCGCCGTCCTCGTCGACAGACAATCGGATGTCCGATCCGGCCACGACCGTGGCGACCTCGGCGGAGTCAGTTGCAACGCCCGCACGAAGCACGGCGAGCGTCGCCGCCCGATACATCGCACCGGTGTCGAGATAGCGGGCGCCGACACGGTCGGCGAGGAGTCGAGCCACACTCGACTTTCCCGTGCCTGCCGGACCGTCGATGGCGACGACCGGCGTCGCAGCCGACCCGGCCGATTCGACACTCACATTCCCACCGCCTTGTAGAGGGCGCCGATCTCCTTGCCGTCGAGTGCGCGCAAGCTTCCGGGGCGCTGCATGCCGAGGTGGACGGCACCGATATCGGTGCGAACCAATCGGATCACCGGGTGTCCAACCGTCTCCATCATGCGACGCACCACATGCTTGCGGCCCTCGTGCAACGTGAGCCGTACCAGCGACTCGCCCTGGTGAAGCTCCAACTGCGCATACGAGTCGACCGATACCGGGCCGTCGTCGAGTTCGACACCCTCGCGAAGCCGACGGCCAAGACCACGGCCCACTTCGCCGCGCACCGTCGCCAGGTATGTCTTGGGAACCTCGAACGACGGATGCATCAGGCGGTGCGCGAGTTCACCGTCGTTGGTGAGCAGAATCAGACCCTCGGTGTCGGCGTCGAGTCGACCGACGTGGAACAGCCGCTGACCGGCCATGACGCGCTCGGCGACGAGGTCTCCGATGCATGGTCGGCCGTAGTCGTCGCTCATCGTCGACTGCCAACCCTTTGGCTTGTTCAGTGCAATGTACTGCTTCGTCTCGTCGACGACCACGCGCGCGCCGTCGACCTTGATGATCGTAGTGTTCGGATCGATGCGCAGGCCCTGCTCGACGACGATCTCGCCGTCGACCTCGACGCGGCCCGCAGCGATCAGTTCCTCGGCTCCGCGCCGCGACGCGACGCCCGCCGCGGCCAGCACTTTCTGCAGGCGCACGCCGTCCGAAACATACGTCGCACCATCGCCCTCGACGACTGGCACCTGGTGGCGGGCCGGGCGCGAATTGTTGAGCCGGGCCTGGCCCTTCTCGACGCTCGGACGCGATCCCTTGCGGTGCGGCTTGCGAGTCCCCTGGCTTTGAGCCGGGGCTCCTCGCTTCGTTCCTGCGCGGGCAGGCTTACCCGAACCCTTGGGTTTACCAGGGCTCCCGGGTTTACCAGGGCTCTTGGGCTTGCCTGCGCCCTTACCTGTGGGCTTGCGCCCGCCTCGTCCGTTGTCGTCTCGTCCCGGTCTGCCGTCTCGGCTAGCGGATGCCATGCGAAATCCTTGAGTTGTGGTGTTGTGCGATCATGCGCCGGTTATTGTTCGTCGGCCTGCGCGAGAGCCTCCGCAGACGCGTCAACACTCGATTGTGCCGCCTGAGCACCCAGTTTGGCGAATCGTGGATCGTCGAGGAGTTCGTCGCCGAGGTCGTCGATGACGTCAACGTCGGGTAGTAGCGGCGCGATGTCGGGGAGTTCGGACAGCGACGCGAGCCCGAGGCGTTCGAGGAACAGCTCGCTGGTCGCGTACAGAGTGCCGTTGGTCTGCGGGTCGTTCCCGACCTCGGTGAGGAGGCCGCGAGCGACGAGGGTCCGGACCACGCCGTCGACGTTGACGCCGCGGATCGCGCTCACGCGGGCTCGGGTCACCGGCTGTCGATAGGCGACCACGGCGAGCGTCTCCAGCGCGGCGCGGGTCAGTTTGCTCCGGGTGCCGTCGAGGAGGAGTCGTTCCACGTAGGGGGCGTAATCCGTGCGCGTGTAGAAGCGCCAACCGTCGCCTGCGTACCGCAGATCGATGCCGCTGCGTGCCGCAGTCAGTTCGGCGCTCATCGCCCTGATCGTCGTGTCGACCCGGTCGGGTTCGTCGTCGACCGCGCTGGCGAGTTCGTCCACCGTCACCGGGGTGTCGACCACCAACAGCACGGCTTCCAACGCCGCGCGCAGGGTGGCGTCGTCGAGGACTTCCACTGTGTCGTCGGGGTCCATTGCGTCCGTCAGTCCGGGCTCGGGCTCGGTCATCTCGTTCTCCCCCGCTGTCATCGGTAATCCTCGGTGTTGTCGATGTCGATGTCGTCGGTGTCACGATCGCCGGTCCAACCGACTTTCAACTCACCGAGCGCTTCGGGTTGGTCGAAGAGCACCGCCTGCTCCCGATACAACTCGAGCAGACCGAGAAACCGGGCCACGACTTCCAGACCGGTCGAGCACTCGGCGACGAGTTCGGAGAACGTCAGCATCTCGCCGTCGGCCGCGACCAGCAGCTCCGATAATCGGCGAGCCTGCTCGGGGACCGACACCGGCGAGCCGTGCAAGTGGTCGAGGCCGACGGTCGGCACCGGCTTCGGCGCGACAGCGGCAGCTGCGATCTCGGCGAACCCCGCGGCGTCGACGCCGATCTGTACTTCTGGGAGGAGGTCGGTGAAACGGTCGTCCAGCGACACCGCACGCGGATAGCGTTGCAGGGCTGCGGCTTCGAGTTCGGCGAACAGCAGGGCGACCTGCTTGTAGGCACGGTACTGCAGCAGTCGAGCGAACAAGAGGTCGCGGGCTTCGAGCAGCGCGAGGTCTTCTGGGTCCTCGACCTCGCCGGATGGCAGGAGTCGGGCCGCTTTGAGATCCAGCAGGGTCGCGGCGATGACGAGGAACTCGGTGGTCTGTTCGAGGTCGGCGTCTGGCCCGAGGTTCTTGGTATAGGCGATGAAATCGTCGGTCACCACATGCAGCGCGACCTCGGTCACGTCCATGCGTCGTTGACTGATCAGGTTCAACAGGAGGTCGAAGGGTCCGGTGAAGTTGGCCAGCTTCACTTGGAATCTGCCGCCGGCGACGGTCTCCTCCACCGTGTCCCCGGCGAACTCCATGTCGGCCGGGGCGACGTCGGGTGAGACGGCGGCGGGTTCGGTCATTCGCGAGGTTCGTTGTGCGCGATCACCTCTCGCGCAAGATCTCGGTAGGCGGTCGCGCCGCTCGACTTCGGCGCCCACGAAGTGATCGGTTCACCGGCGACCGACGTCTCCGGGAATCGGACGGTCCGGTTGATGACCGTGTCGAACACGGCGTCGCCGAACACTTCGACCACCCGCGCCATCACGTCGCGCGAGTGCAGCGTGCGCTGGTCGAACATGGTCACCAGGATGCCGCCCAGTTCCAGGCGCGGGTTGAGCCGATCGTGCACCTTGTCGATGGTGTCGGTGAGCAGCGCGAGCCCGCGAAGGCTGAAGTATTCGCACTCCATCGGGATGAGGACGTTGTCCGCACAGGCCAGTGCGTTCACCGTGAGCAGGCCGAGGGAGGGCTGGCAGTCCACGAGGATGTAGTCATAGCGGTCGCCGACCGGGTGCAACGCGCGGGCGAGCGCCTGTTCCCGTCCGACCTCGCTGACCAGTTGGATCTCGGCGGCCGACAGATCGATGTTCGACGGCAGGATGTCGAGTCCGTCGACGCGGGTGCGCATCAGGACATCGTCCGTGGACGCATACGGCGCCACGAGCAGATTGTGGACCGTGCGGTCCAGATCGTGGTGCGGGACGCCGAGCCCGGCCGACAGCGCACCCTGCGGATCGAGGTCGACGAGGAGGACCCGTCGACCGGCTTCAGCGAGCGCGGCGCCGAGATTGATGGTCGACGTAGTTTTCCCGACGCCGCCCTTCTGATTGCACATGGCGATGATCACGGCGGGCCCGTGCTTCGCGCGCGGCAACGGTTCGGGGACGTCTCGGTACGGACGACCGGTGGGGCCGAGCTTCTCGGCGGGCACGTCCAACTTGCCCTGCTGCCCCGTGGCACCGGCTTTGTGCTCCACCTGTCCGAAGCTCCTTCCAGCGTGCGTTGATGTTCGGCACGCATTCGCCGATCACCGTCTCGAACGATCCTACGTGCCCTGGGCGTGCGATTGTGCGCAGACCCGGGGCCTGAGCAGAAGCTGTTGCCCTGGGCCGCAAGCGAGACCGTGCGGCTCGAACCGGCTACCTCGCCCGCGGGTGTGCGGTGGCGTAGACCTCTCGCATCGTGTTGACGGTAACCATCGTGTACACCTGCGTCGTGGTCACCGAGGAGTGCCCGAGCAGTTCCTGCACCACGCGGACGTCGGCCCCGCCGTCAAGGAGGTGGGTCGCGAAACTGTGGCGCAGGGTGTGCGGCGAGACGTCCTTGTCGATTCCCGCGCGCTCGGCAGCGTCGACGAGGACCTGCCATGCGCTCTGCCGAGACAGCCGTCCGCCACGGATGTTGAGAAACAACGCAGCGCTGCCCTTCTTGATCAACGCCGGACGACCGCGCACCAGGTAGGCGTCGAGCGCGCTCAACGCCGGACGTCCGACCGGGACGATCCGCTCCTTGCCGCCTTTGCCGCGCAGCACGACGGCGCGGTGCTCCACGTCGATGTCGTCGACGTCCAGTGCGGTGACCTCAGAGATACGTGCACCGCAGGAGTACAGCAGTTCGAGCAGGGCCCGGTCACGAAGTGCACGCGGGCCCTCGGGCACGCTCGACGCCTCAAGGATCGCGAGCACGTCGTCCACCGGCAACGACTTCGGAAGGCGTTGAGCCGGCTTCGGCGGACGAACGGCGTGGGCGACGTCGTCATCGACGACTCCTTCGGCAGCCGCGAACTTATGGAAGCCGCGCGCTGCGATGAGCGTGCGTGCGACCGAACTGTCGGCGAGGGCGGGCACGTCGTTGTCGGGGTCGCCTCGGCGCAGCGCGACGAGGAACTCGCGGACGTCGCGTTCGTCGACGTCGCGCAGATCGGTGACTCCCCGGCCGGCAAGAAAACCCCGATATCGCAGCAGGTCCCGCCGATACGACGCGATAGTGTTCGGCGCCGACCCGCGTTCCACCGTCAGATGGTCGATATACGCGTCGACGAGTTGCTCGACACTCGAGACCGTCACCTTCGAGGGCGCGCGGCGAATGCCGTCGGCTCGTCGGTCCACGACTCGTCGGTCCCCCGCAACGACGCAGCAGTCGAGTCTGCCGCTGCCGCCGCCAACACGCTTGCGACAGCCGTCGCGTTGACGATCTCGCCGGACAGCGAGAGGGAGACGGCCTCCGCAAGCGAAAGCCACTCGACCACCAGATCGGCTTCCTCGTGTTCACGGTCGGCCGTCGGCAGATCGTGCAGCCCCTGGGCGAGGTACACCCGGACAGACTCGTCGGTGAACCCCGGCGAGGAGACGAGGTCCACGAGCACCGACCACCGATCGGCAGCCAGATCTGCCTCCTCCGCGAGTTCGCGCTTGGCCGCATCCAGCGGCTGCTCTGCGGGTCCTCCGTCGAGCAGCCCGGCAGGAAGTTCCAGGAGTCGGCGGCCCACCGGATGACGGTACTGCCGGACCATCGCGATCCGTCCGTCGTCATCCCTGGCGACCACCGCCACAGCGCCGTGATGCTCCACGACTTCACGCTGAGCCGACCTACCGCCCGGCATCACGACTTCGTCGAGGCGCAAGGCCAGAATCGCGCCCGAGTACACGGTCTCTGACGCAGAGACTTCGAACTCGTGCGATCCCGGCGTCGACATCACTCGCCGCTCTCCTGCTCCGCGGCTTCCGACTCGGAGGAGTCGCCTGCGTCGTATCCGTCGAGTTCGACGGGTAACCGGGTAGCGCGCTTATACCGAAGTGCGGCGTCAATGAGCGCCTTGAAGAGCGGGTGCGGACGCGTCGGCCGGCTCTTGAGCTCCGGGTGCGCCTGAGTTGCGACCAGGAATGGATGCACGCTCTTCGGGTATTCGACGAATTCGACGAGCCGTCCGTCCGGCGAGGTGCCCGAGAACACCAGGCCCGACTTCGCGACGGTGTCGCGGTAGGCGTTGTTGACTTCGAAGCGATGGCGGTGACGCTCGCTGACCTCGGTGGCCCCGTAGGCCTTCGCGACCTGGGAACCCGCGGCCAGGGCCGCCGGATAGGCGCCGAGACGCATGGTTCCGCCCAAGTCGGCCTCGCCTGCGACGGCGGCCTCCTGGTCGGCCATCGTCGCGATGACCGGTGACGGCGTCTCCGGATCGAACTCCGTCGAACTGGCGTCCTCAAGACCTGCGGACCTCGCCGCTTCGATGACGACGCACTGCAGACCGAGGCACAGTCCGAGCAGCGGGATCCCGTTCTCACGGGCGTAGCGGATCGCACCGAGTTTGCCCTCGATACCGCGGATGCCGAACCCGCCGGGAACGAGTACCGCGTCGACGTCGCGCAGCGCCGCGTTCGCGCCCTCGACCGTCTCGCAGTCGTCCGATGGCACCCACTTGATCTCCGTACGCGCGTGATTGGCGAAGCCACCCGCACGGATTGCCTCGGTCACCGACAGATACGCATCGGGGAGATCGATGTACTTGCCGACGAGCGCGACGTTCACCGTTTCGCGCGGATTGTGGACTCTCTCCAGAAGGTCGCCCCACACGGTCCAGTCGACGTCGCGGAACGGCAGTCCGAGTTGGCGGACCACATAGGCGTCGAGTTGTTCGGCGTGCAGAACCTTCGGGATGTCGTAGATCGACGGTGCGTCGGGAGTTGAGATGCAGCCGTCGATGTCGACATCGCACATCAACGCGATCTTCCGCTTCAGTCCGTCCGATACGGGGCGATCGCAACGCAGGATCAGCGCGTCCGGCTGAATGCCGATACTGCGGAGCGCCACGACTGAGTGCTGAGTCGGCTTGGTCTTGAGCTCACCCGACGGCGCGAGATACGGAACCAACGACACGTGCAGGAAGAAGACGTTGCCCCGGCCGAGGTCGTGACGGATCTGACGCGCCGCCTCGAGGAACGGCTGTGACTCGATGTCGCCGACGGTGCCGCCGATCTCGGTGATGACGACGTCCGGGGTCTCGCCGTCGGCGTCGGCATCGTGCATCGCGAGCATCCGCGACTTGAGTTCGTCGGTGATGTGCGGGATCACCTGGACGGTGTCGCCCAGATACTCGCCGCGCCGTTCCTTGGCTATCACCGTCGAGTACACCTGACCGGTCGTGACGTTCGCCGAACCCGCGAGGTTGCGATCCAGGAAACGCTCGTAGTGGCCGATGTCCAGGTCGGTCTCGGCGCCGTCCTCGGTGACGAACACCTCACCGTGTTGGAACGGATTCATGGTCCCCGGATCGACATTCAGATAGGGATCGACCTTCTGCATGATCACCCGGATGCCGCGTGAGGTGAGCAACTGACCCAGGCTCGATGCGGTCAGCCCCTTGCCTAAGGACGACGCGACTCCGCCGGTGACGAAGATGTGCTTGGGGGCGACGCGCTCGGAACGCAGTGATCGCAAATGATTCTCCCGTCGGGGTGTATCAGGATTGCCGAATACCTGATGACCTACGGGACTTCAGCCTAACAGCATTGGCGCCGAAATCCTGCCGACACCCTCTCGCTACGGCAAGAGAGCGTCGAGTCACTCGGCAGGTTTAGCGCCAACCGTGATCGCTGTCGCACCCGGGCCGGTGCCGTAGGCACCCGACCTTCCGTGCAGTTCCTCACCGAGCGCCATCATGGTCGTCAGCCGCCCCGTCTCCAGGTCGACGTCATCGACGGTGGTCACCGAATTACCCAACGACGGATCAGACCGGATGACGCCGATCGGCGACCCGCCCTCAGCCGAGCCACTGCGTCCGACGAGGGCACCGCCCTGGGCACGCATCGCCATGGTCGCCGCCAGACGCGCGACGAGTTGTCCCTGCGCTCCGGAGTCCTGCGACATCTCGCCGCCGGTCACCACGAGCACAAGGTCGGCCGGCTTGATCGTTCGGTCCGGGTAGTCGATGAACTCGCCGCCGCGCAACGCCTGGAGTGCGGTGTCGCGATCGGACGCCGACGCCGGCTTGGAACCTTCACGGTTCAACAGAGCGACACCGAGCAGGTCGCCGAGCCGCGAACCCGAATCGGTGTACTCGATGCGCAGCTGGGCACCCGCCGGGATCGACTGGTCGATCACGGTTCGCAACTTCGAGGCGCTCTGATCGCCGAGCAGCTCATGAGTGAGACCGATCTGGCCTGCGAACGTTCCGTCGGCGTCGTTGACCATCGTCTTGAGCGCGTCCACGTCGGCTTCCGCCGCGTCTGGCGTGGTGACGACAAGGACGGACTGATCTTTCAATAGGTTCGCGGTGATCCGTCCCGCGATCGCCGACGTGAAGCTGTCGTTGGAGTTGACCTGGGCTGCGAGGTCGTCACGTTCGTTCTCGAGGTTCCCGATCTTGTCGCGATCGGTCCCGGTGAGCGCGTTCACGCGGTCACCGATGAACCCGGACCCGAGGAACAGACCCAATGCGAGCGCGAGGAAGACCGCGATCAGCGAGATCGCGTGTTGACGCATAGTGATCATTCGCGGTTCCACACCCCACTGATCCAGTCGACGAGCGCGTTCCACTGGTCGGTGATCCAACCGGTCACGTCACTGCCGCCCTGCGTGATGACGATCGCCGCGATGATCGCGATCAGCGCCGCCAGCATCAGCATCGCGATCGCGGCCCCGCTCACCCGGCTCCGATACAGCGTGGAGACGGCTTTGGCGTCCACCAACTTCGGTCCGACCTTGAGCCGAGTCAGGAATGTCGACGGGATCTCGTCGCGGAGTTCACGATCGAAGAAGTCGTTGAGGGTGCCGCCGAGCCCCGCTGTCACGATCAGGTCTGCTCCGTGAAAGTCGGTGAGCAACAACGCCAGATCGGCGGCGGACCCGGCGGCCGGAAATGTCGTGGCGCCGACGCCGAGGTCCTGGATGCGTTCCAGACCCGGAGCGTGACCGTCCGGGTCTGCGGGCAGTACCAGTTCGGCACCCGACTTGAGAGTCTCCGTCGCGATACTCTCCGGGTCGCCGACGATCAGCGCCGGGCGATACCCCGCCTTCATCAACGTGTCCGCACCGCTACCGACGCCGACCATGATGGGTCGGTACTCCTTGATGAACGGTTTGAGTGCCTTCAGGTCAGCCGCGCGTCCGACTCCCTCCGCGACGACGACGACGTGGCGGCCCGCCAGTCCGACCTGCACGTCGGGGATGCCGACACCGTCGATGAGGAGCGGCGATTCGCTGCGGATGAATTCAATGGAGTTGCCTGAGAATGCTTCGAGGTGGTCGACGAGGCCGGTCTTGGCGTCGAGCATCCGATCGGCGACGATGCGCTCGTCGAGTTCCTCGCCGCGAGCGACGACTCGGTCACCGACGTAGAGTCGACCGTCGTGCAGGCGAACCTTCTGGCCGTCTTTGAGTCGCGAGAACACTTCGGGCCCGACGGCGTCGAGAATCGGGATGCTCGACGCGGCGAGCACTTCGGGCCCCAGGTTCGGATACCTGCCGGTGATCGACTGCGCGGCGTTGATCACGGCGCCGACTTCAGCGTCGATGAGCGCGTCTGCGGTGACCCGATCCAGGTCGACCTCGTCGAGAACGGCGATCTCGCCCTCGCCGACGCGTTGGAGGAGGCGTTTGGAGTTCTTGTCGATACGGACGACCCCGATCAGGCCGGGCAGCTCTTCGGTGTTGCGTGTCAGCAAAGCAGGCATCCTCATGACAGCCATAGTGGGCCGCCGCACGCCGAATGCCACGGAGGCGCGCCGTAACATTGGCAACTTTCGTCACACGAACAACACTGTTGCTATTCGTCTCGGTCGGCCTACTCTGCGTCTCGGGCGGCCTCTGCGGTCTCCAGCAACTCTTCGGCGTGCGCTCTGCCGGTCTCCGAGTCGCCCAGACCAGCAAGCATCCGTGCGAGTTCGGACACGCGCTCGTCGCGGGCGAGCGTAGTGAGCGTCGACCGCTGACGCCCTTTGGCCCCGCCGCCGTCCTTGCCAATCACGAGGTGGTTGTCCGCGAAGGCCGCCACTTGCGGCAAGTGAGTCACCACGATCACCTGGTGCCGTCTGGCCAGGCGCGCCAGACGCGCGCCGATCTGAACGGCCGCCGCACCACCGACACCGGCGTCGACTTCGTCGAACACCATGACTGAACCCGAATCAGGTTCGGCGAGAACTACTTCCAACGCCAACATCACACGCGAAAGCTCGCCGCCCGATGCCGACTTGGCGATCGGCAACGGCGCAGCACCCTTGTGCGCCACCAGCCCGAACTCGACCTGATCGGCTCCGTGTCCGCCTGCCGTAGTCGTCGTACCCCCGATGTCGATCGTCAGACGCGGATCGTCCTCCTTCTTCAACGACACGGTCACGGCGAGTGCGCTGTCGCCCATGGCGAGTCCGGCGAGTTCTGCGGACACCTTGGTGGCCAACGACTTCGCCGCTTTCGCTCGTTGGGTGTGCAGGGTGGACGCGAGGTCGGCCACTTCCTCACGGACACTGTTCGCTTGCGCGTCAAGCTCGTCGATCCGTGCTTGTGGATCGGCGATCTCTTCGAGGCGACGTTCGGCATCGTCACGCCATTGCAAGACGCCGTCGACGTCGGCGGCGTATTTTCGGGTCAACGATTTGAGCTCGGCCTGCCGATTGAGCAATGAGTCGAGGTCCGCGGCGTCGTCGGGCAGCCCGCCGAGGAATCCCGTCAGCTCGTCGCCGATGTCACCGACGACTGCCAGTGCTTCTTCGATCCGCGGCCGCAGATCTTGAAGCGCTTGATCGGATGCTGTCTCCACAAGCGACCGGACGGTCCCGAGTGCGTCGACGACGGAGCGTCCGTCCGAGCCCGAGACGATGTCCTGCGCCTGAGAAGCCGTGGTTCGGATGTCTTCCAGGTCAGTCAGCCTACGGACGGTCTCAATGATGTCGACGTCCTCGCCGGACAGCGGTTTCACCGCATCGATCTCATCCAACCCGAACTGCAGACGGTCGGCTTCTTGTGCCAGTTCGCGCGAGTCCGCGCGCAGCCGGTCGAGTTCGTCGAGGACTCTCACCAACCGTTCACGCGCCCGCTGGTACTTCGCGAGGGTCTTCGCCGTGGTCGCACCTGCGAATCGGTCCAGCGCTGCCAGCTGCTGGTCACCTCGGATCAACCGGAGCTGATCGTTCTGGCCGTGAATCGCCAGGAGTTCGCCGGTGAGCGCTCCCAGCGTTCCGACGGGGACGCTCCGCCCGCCCAGATGCGCGCGGGACCTGCCGTCCGAGTTGACGGTTCGAACCGCGATCACCGTGTCGTCGTCGTCGACTTGGGCCCCGGTCTGCTCCAGAACCTCGGTGATCGTGTCGCCGCGTTCGGTAGGCAGTCGGAACCTCCCCTCGACGAATGCTTTCGTGTCTCCGCTGCGGACCCGATCGGCATCGGCCCGCCCGCCCGACAGTAGGCGAAGACTCGTCACGATCATCGTCTTACCGGCACCGGTCTCGCCCGTCAGCGCGGTGAAACCCGGGTGGAATTCGGCGGACGCCGACTCCACGACGCCCAGACTCGTGATCGAGAGTTCTTCGAGCACGTGTGTCAGCTCCTCCCCCGCCAACCCGTGACAGGCAGCGAGAACTTGGTCACGAGGCGGTCGGCGAATGGCTCTGAGTTGATCCGGACCCATCTCAGAGAGTCCGGCGCGCGGGACACTTCGATGCGCGAGCCCGCCGGGACCTCGATCATGCGTCGACCGTCATTGACGGCGACCCCGTCGCGCCCGTCACGGTGGATCTCGACAGCCACCGTGGACCGCGGGCTGGTCACCATGGGTCGCGCGAACAGCGCGTGTGCATTACTCGGGACGACGAGGATCGCTTCGAGGTCGGGCCACATCACCGGTCCGCCGGCGGAGAACGCGTATGCCGTCGATCCGGTAGGGGTCGCGATGAGCAGCCCGTCTGCGCCGAACGCCGAGACGGGGCGGCCGTCGACCTCGGTGACGAGTTCGAGGACGCCGTTGTGCGACCGGTTCTGGATCACGACCTCGTTGAGCGCCCATGTCCGGGCGCGAGGTCGGGTGTCGCCGGGGTCGGTGACCGTCACATCGAGCACCATCCGGTCCTCAATGCGGTAGCGCCCCGAGATCAACATGTCGAGGACGTCGTCCACGCGGTGCGATTCGGCTTCTGCGAGGAAGCCGATGTGTCCCAGGTTGATGCCCATCAGCGGGACCGAGGCCGGGTACGCCAACTCGGCGGCGCGTAGGAATGTGCCGTCGCCGCCGAGGACGATCACCAACTCGCATCCCTTGGCCGACGCCGAGTCGGCGCGGGTCACTTCAACGTTCACGCCGGTCGCGCGCAGGTGTTCTGGGTTCACCGGATGCGTTGGCTCGTCGACGGGTTCGGCCGAGGGGCGAGTGTCATGGTCGACGATCCGCAGTGCGATGTCCGCGGCCGCGCAGCGTTGCGCTATGACGGTAAGCGTCTGGGTCACCGAGTCGCGCCCCGTGTGGGCCACCACCAGGAAGGTCCGCTCAGTCATGGAGTCTCCCTTCCTTCCTCGTGCTCATGCCGGCCCGTCGGCGACGGCCTGTGCAATCATCGCGCGGACGTCGTCGCCGACCGGGGACGGCTCCACGGTATCGGCCGCGGCCCGTTCCGGCATCGCACGGGTCTTGCGGAGCCACAGGAAATACTCGACGTTTCCAGAGGGCCCCGGCAACGGACTCGCCACAACCGCCTTGGTCTCGAGACCCAGTGACTGCGCTGCGGCGGCGACGTCGACGACGACATCCGCCCGCAGTTCCGGATCGCGCACCACGCCGCCAGTCCCGACCCGCGCCTTACCGACCTCGAACTGCGGCTTCACCATCGGGAGCGCATCACCGCCGAGCCGAAGGCAGGAGGCGAGGGCGGGCAGCACGAGTCGTAGCGAGATGAATGAGAGGTCTCCGACGATCACGTCGACTTCCCCGCCGATCGTCTCCGCATCGATGTGCCGGACGTTAGTTCGATCGTGGACGTGTACCCGGTCATCGGTCTGCAGCTTCCACACGAGTTGTCCGTATCCGACGTCGACGGCCTCGACCTCGCGTGCGCCACGGCGCAGAAGCACGTCGGTGAATCCTCCCGTCGAGGCCCCGGCATCCAGGCAGCGGCGTCCGGCGACGCTCACACCGAGCGGCTCGAACTCCTCCAGGGCTCCCAACAGCTTGTGAGCACCGCGGGACGCCCAACCGTCGGTCACGGGTTCGGTCACCAGAACTGGCGTGTCCTTGCCGACGTTGGTCGCAGCTTTGGACGCCACGGTGCCGTTCACTCTCACTTTGCCTGCGGCGACCATCTCGCGTGCGTGCTCTCGCGACCGTGCGAGGCCGCGGCGCACGAGTTCGGCATCGAGTCTGGCGCGCGCCGCCATCAGTGACGGCCCGCATTCGCAATCGCGCCGATCTCGACGTCAGCCACGACCGACGTCTTCCAGAGCCTGCGCCAATGCGTCGTGCGCACGCGTGAGCAATTCCGCTTGTCGCGACACGGAGCCGAGATCGAACTCGTCGCCGACGACGGCACGGATCTGGTCCACCTCATCGAGGAGCTCGCGCACCTCAGCGGTGACAGGATGATCCGCGGGATCGCCAGGCTCGGCGTTCACTCGCGCGGCGTGGGCCGCCAACTCGGCAGGATTGGGTGCATTCATGACCTGTCCAGGCTAACGCAGGGCACGGACACCTGCCGTCGTCAGAGCCGCCGCGGCCACGTCGTCCTCCGCGGCGATCTTCAACTCGCGGTCACCGACGTCTGCGGTCCAGACTGCGTGGGCGAGTGACGCGATCAACGTCGTCGCGTCTTCAGCTCCGGTGCTCGCGACCGTGACGTGTTCGTCGATCACGTGAACCCGCCAGCCGTCGTGAGGGCCGATACGAGAGGCATCGCCGTCCGCGTCTAGCGCGGTGAGATCCATGCAGACGTACGTCGGGCGACTATCCGCGTCCGCCGCGAAGAGGTCTCGCGCCGTTGACACACCGGTCAGCACGAGGAGACTGTCGAGTCCGACGGCCTGAGCGCCGGCGATATCGGTGTCCAGTCGGTCGCCGACGACGAGTGGTCGACTCCCCGTTGTCCGCGAAAGCGCATCGCGCATGATCGGGGCCGCGGGCTTACCCGCTACCAGCGGCTCTGCTCCGGTAGCGGATCGGACCGCCGCCACCATCGAGCCGTTCCCGACGAGAAGACCCCGCTCGCTTGGCAGCGTCGTGTCGACGTTGCACGCGACCCAGGTCGCGCCGGCCCGAACAGCGAGTGCCGCCTCGGACAGTTGCGCCCACCCAGTATCAGGCGAATGACCCTGGATGACGGCGGCCGGGTCGTCATCCGCCGAGTCGACCACGGCGAACCCGGCCGACGCCGTCTCATCGCGCAGCGCGTCAGCGCCGACCACCAGGACCCGACTGCCTGCGGGAACCCGTTCGGAGAGGAGACCCGCGCCCGCCTGCGCACTCGTCACGACTTGGTCAGCAGACGCAGTGAAGCCGAGCGCGGTCAGGTGTTCGGCGACGGCCTCCGGTGAGCGACTGGCGTTATTCGTCACGAACAGCACCGAGCTGGTCGCATTGTTCACCGAGTCGACGGAAAACGGCAGTGCGGACGCCCCCGCATAGAGGGTGCCGTCGAGGTCGTACAACATTGCGTCATACGCTGCAGCGAGTGAGCTACTGCGATCGGTGTGCACCTCGTGCAGATCGGCCGAACGAGCAGCAGCTCCGTTGACGTCGGAGCCCAGATCCATGAGACGGAACTCAGCGTCGGTGAGGTCGTCGACGTCTGCCGCTGCCGCGTTCTGGAACCAGGTGAGCGCGTCCGACCGGCGACCCGCCGATTCGAGCGCCGACGCATACGCATAGAACAGGCGTGCCGCGTCATCGCCGGTTCGACCGGGACGCAGATCACCCGACTCAAGGGCCTGTACCGCACGCTCCGGACGCCCGAGGTCGAGCTGCGCGCCTGATCCGACTATCAACATCTCGAGCGCGTCGTCTCCGGTCAGCGCCCGCGCTTCGGGGCTCTCCGATATCTCGACGGCACGCTCAGGCCTGCCGAGTCCGCGTTCGCAGTCGGCGATCAGCGGCAGCAACGCGTCACCGCCAGCCATCCGTCGTGCGGCGCGTAGCTCGGTGATCGCCTCTTGCCACTCGCCCGCGTTGTACGCGGCGATTCCGGCCGTCTCGCGCACCACCCCGACTCGAGCGGCCCGTGCTCGAGCGGCGCGGGCGTGTGCGAGAGCGCCTTCCGGGTCTTCACTCAGCAGCTCGGAAACGACGATCAGGTGGCGCGCGACGCGGTCCGCAGTTGCCCGGTCCAACCCGTGCAGGTCCCGTCGGATCTCAGGATCGAGATCCGATGCCCGCACATCGTCAGGTAGTACCGGATCTGATCCGTTCACCGGATCACCTCCGTCGTATCGCTTGCTCATGAGTTCCAATCTAGCGGCTTTACCCGAGCATTCGGGCACCCGCCCGAGGACAAACTCGCTGTTGAGGCACCCTCGGCATGGGTAAAGGCGGTGTTTAGATGGCAGTAGAGCCCCCAACACACGAATGTGTTGGGGGCTCTACGATGTTTCGTTCGGCGGTGTCCTACTCTCCCACACTGGTTAGGGTGCAGTACCATCGGCGCTG